>JBIKOQ010000141.1:0-5068 GCA_044357955.1 Burkholderiaceae bacterium
GAACTCATCCGACAAGAAGAAGGCGACGCGAACGATTATCGTGGCTTACTCGCAATTTTTTTGACGCTTTGCGCGGTCGGAATGTCGGTCTTTCACTTGTACGCCGCGTACGAAATCGTTCCAACGCAGGTGTTGCGCACCATTCACCTCGCGATTGTGCTGTTCCTCGTTTTTCTGATGTTTCCTATTTCGGCTCGTTTCAAAAACCGCTTGATGTGGTGGGACCTGATCATTGCGTGCTTTTCTATTTTTGTGGCCTACTACATTCTAAGTGGTGGCGATGACTTTACCGATCGTAATACCGAGCCCTTTCCGCTCGATATCGCGGTTGGTATTGTTCTGATCTTGATGATTCTAGAGGCGTTACGCCGCACCAATGGCATGGTGTTGGTGACCGTCACGGTCCTGTTCATCTTATACGCCTTGTTTGGCAATTATCTCCCCGCCCCTTGGACGCACAAAGGGTATGAGATCGGTCGTTTTGTTGGCTTTATGTACATGACGCTCGAGGGCATCTACGGCACTGCGCTCGATGTGTCCGCCACACTGATTATCCTCTTTACGATCTTTGGCGCCTTTTTACAATTTACCGGTGCCGGTAAATTTTTTATCGACTTCTCCTTTGCGGCCATGGGTGGTAAGTCCTCAGGCGTTGGTCGCACCATCGTCTTGTCCTCGTTTCTGCTCGGGGGGCCCTCAGGTTCTGGTGTCGCCACGACTGTCACCGTTGGCTCAGTCGCTGCTCCTATGTTGGAAAAAGTCGGCTACGAAAAAAATGCCGCAGGAGGATTACTCGCGGCAGGCGGCTTAGGGGCCATCATTTCGCCTCCAGTATTAGGCGCTGCTGCCTTTCTCATCGCGGACTTCCTGAAAATTTCCTACCTTGACGTCCTCTTGATGGCGACGATTCCGACCATCTTGTTCTACCTCGGTTTATTCATCATGGTGGAAATTGATGTGCGCAAATACGGCATGAAGAAGATGTCGTTCGAAGCCGTCGAAAGTGCCTGGTCTCTGACTAAAAAATACTGGTTTCACTTTTTCTCGCTGATTTCGATCGTAGTCTTCATGATGATCGGCTTCTCGCCCATCATGTCGGTATTTTGGGCGACCATCGTCTCTGCTGCGACCAGTATGCTCAGACGCGATACCGCCATTATTTCTTATGATTGGCTTCGAGGACGCGAGCCTTTTTTCAAAGGTTTTTATCAATCGAACCTGATCAAAGCGCTGGCCTCGGGCTCGACCGGCGTGCTGTCGATTGCCGTGACCTGCGCGGGCGCCGGACTGATCGTGGGTACCGTAACCCTGACGGGCCTAGGGTTGAAATTTAGCTCCATCGTGATTGAGTACGCAGGCGGCTCTCTTTTGCTGACTGCGATTTTCACGGGCCTCGTGGTGTGGGTCGTGGGTCTAGCCGTTCCTGTCACCGCTTCCTACATTATCTGCGCCGTGATCGCAGCCCCTGCCCTGATCAATTTAGGCGTGCCAGATTTTGCGGCGCACATGTTTATCTTTTATTACGCAGTGCTTTCCGAAGTCTCCCCTCCGACCGCACTATCTCCGTTTGCTGCGGCGGCGATCTGCAAAGGCGATCCGTATAAAACGACGCTTCAAACCTGGAAATACGTCGCACCTGCGATTCTTGTTCCCTTTATGTTTGTGTTGGGCGACGAGGGTACGAGTCTGCTGTTGATGGGTTCGACCAAAGCCTTGGCCAATGCCGACTGGCTCCAGATCGCCTGGATCACGTTCACGGCGGCAATCGGCATTGTTTGCCTAGCAGGCGGCTTACAGGGATGGTTCATTGAAAAAACACACATCATCGAGCGCACCATCATGGTCGTGGCGGGCGTTGCCCTCACCTACCCCGACAACTGGGCAGATCTAATCGGTTTTGCTGGGTTTATCTTGGTGTTGATCAGTCAACTGATCAGGCGTAAGCGAAATATGGGTTTAACAGCAGGTTAAAACCTCAACTCAAGCCAAGTGTGCGTTCGACGCCCCGGACTAAATTTAATAGCCGGGGCGCAAATTTTTCAACGATTGTCTTTTCATCCATTTCATATGTGGCCACCGTCAAATTAAAAGCCAGTGGGACGCCGTTATAGCGGACACATAGCGGCACAGCAACAGCGGCTAGCGTCGGCTGCCACTCCCCAATCACAGTACAAAACCCTGTTGATTTAAGCTGCTTGTATGCCTGCTCGGTCGGAGCAAGAAAGGACGCATAGTCCTCAGGATGCACGGACTTCAGACCATTGTAGATATAGCCACGTTCCTGTTGGGTATGTCCATAGAGCAAGGCACGCCCCATCGCAGTTCTCAACAAAGGTCTCGTTGAACCGATGCCGGGTTTGGTGAAATTGCTTTCACTTCCCACGACCGTTTCAACATAAACAACCTGCAAGCGATCCCGCATCCCCATCGAGACTGGGCCATTGGCTAAGCATGCCAACTCCATCATCTCCGGACCCGCCACCTGCCTAATGGCCATCTGCGACAAAAGCGGGTATCCCAAAGAAAGGACTGCCGCGCCCAGCGCATACTTGCCCGAAGCTCTGTCCCGCCTCAAATATCCAAGTCCCATCAAGGTATAGGTCAACCTTGTCACCGTGGGACGCGCGAGCGATAAGCGCTCCGAAAGCTCTTTGTTTCCAAGCAGGGGGTCGCCTTGTCCGAAACATCCCAAGACGGCGAGCCCATTGGCCAAAGTCGAGGCAAATTGCGGCTGCTGTTGAAGCATTTCCATGTCCAGAAAACCTGGATCCCGGCTCTCAAGAGCATCCTTTGGACTTCGCATTGATCGCTATGCCTTTGACATTCATTTTATTCTCATTGACATTGTAACTTTATATAAACATAATTAATTACAACTATTCGGTCATTAATTCAATTATTTGGAATTACAAAGATGCATAAAAAAAATAGGCCTGCGGGCTCCAAAGAGCCCCTCTTTTCATTCGTCGTCGTCGCAGACACGCACGTCAACGAAAGCGACAATGTTTCAAGTTCGCCTTTCGAGACCAATCACCTCGCGAATGAGCGAGCCCGCTTCGTGTTCGAAGATATCGCGCAGATGGAGCCGCAACCAAAGTTTGTGATCCATCTAGGCGATATCGTCCACCCCATGCCCGCCCTCCCGACCTTTATGCAGGCGGTCGATCAGTTCAAGCAAATCAGCAGCCAATTGCGCTGTCCGTTACATGTCCTGCCTGGCAATCACGATGTCGGCGACAAACGCATCGACTGGATGCCCGCCGATCAGATCTGCGAGCCTCATCTCGAGGCCTACCGGAAAGCCTTCGGCAAAGACTATTTCAGCGTCGATGCAGAAAATATCCGCTGCGTGTTAATCAACTCGCTTTTGATCAACTCCGGACTGGCTGCAGAACAAGAACAAAAAACATGGCTTGAGGATCAGATCCATACTGCGGCAGAAAAACGCGTGTTTCTGTTCATGCACTATCCGCCCTTTGTTTACAGCGAAACCGAGCACGGCAGCTACGACAACCTCGATGAGCCCGGTCGCACATGGCTCGTCAATCTGATGAAACGACCCAATGTCGAAGCCTCTTTCGCGGGTCACGTTCACAATTTCTGGTACGAGCAACTCGATCAGTCCGGGTTTTATATGCTCCCCTCCACCGCCTTTTTACGACATGACTATTCAGAGTTTTATCGTGTCAAACCAACAGTCGAATTCGGTCGAGGCGATGTCGCCAAGTTCGGTTATTTCGTTGTTGATGTTTTCGCAGACGGCCACATCGCCTACCCAATCCGTACGATGGGTGTGCGCACCAGTGCCTCGTCTCAGGAAAAGAAAAGTTCCGTCCAATACCTCACCAATCCGAAAAGCTCCGACTTCAATCAAGTTGGTGTCGAATTACGACACACGTGGACCGAAGTCGCACAGATCCCCGCGACAGGTGGCGTACAAGAGTTTGGCCGCAAATCTGCACGCAACGACTATCCTCTACTTGCGCTCTGGGAAATGGGCGCCAAACTCTCCAAGGTGACCGATCAGGACGCGCTCGATGAGGCCACGCATCGCCGTATGCAACTACTGGCCAACATGGGACATCGCTTTTTACTGACCTCTTTAGGCGCACCTAAGAACAGCCTACTGGATGTCAACCTTGGACGCGCCGGCGTGACGGGTATTGAAACGAATCTAAGCACTGCGCGATTCCAATCGAGTCTGGAAAGGTTGAAAGCATTCAAAGCGAAAACAAACTTGAGTATTTTCTGGTGCAAGATCCATACCTATGATGACTCACATTACGACGGCAAACATTTCAGCCATTTCGTCAAATCAGGTTTTACGACTGATGATCTGACTACTCAGGCGTCGCTCATCAAGGAGGCACTTGCCACCAAAGCGATCGATGGCATCACCGTACGCGTCGAATCCGACCAAGACCTCTTGCGTATCGCGCCTTTGCTCAATGAATTTGCAAAGGAATATCAATGCAAGATCGTTGCTTCGCTCAAACTGAGTGGACCGAGTATCGCTCAATCAAACGATGACGAAGCGGCACTGATCGAAAAAGTCTGTGTGGCAATGCTCTACTCCAAAAGTTCAAGCGGGGTTCAGTACATTTTCGACACTTTCATGGATGTCGACAGAGGTTATTACCCGCGAGGTGCTTTCATCGACCGACAATTCAACCCCAACGCTGCGGCACATGTCTTTGCCCACATCAATTCGATTTTTTCAAACACCAAAACAATCAGCGTCGATACCGCACGCTCCAAATCCGGTTCGCATCTCGTCTTTACTGCGGATGAGCGGGAGCACCAGATTCATTTTGGAGATGCAAAGGCTCTCGCATCAAAAACAAAACAATTGAGCAACGTTCAAACGGTCATCGATCTCACCGCGAACGGCAGAGAGCAAAGCAATCTTGGTTCTGACGCCTTACCTTCACTGAACGCAATCCAAACACGTTCTGAAATCAACGCAGTGTTGTTTAGCCTGAATTAATCCACCTTAGGAGCACAGCATGAAACTACGTCTATTCCTTTTATCTGCAATGTTGACAGTCACGGCACTTGGCGTTTCGCC
>JBIKOQ010000142.1:0-5065 GCA_044357955.1 Burkholderiaceae bacterium
GAGCAATTTGCGATCACCCAACAGCTTGCCACCGTTGTAATCTTTGACCTCGGCCGCGAGATGACCCACCCAAGTCTGCGCATCCCAGGCCGCAATGGGCGCAAGGGCGGAATGACCCTCAAGCAGGGCGTCTATGATGCTCGAGGGGTCTTGGCCCGCGCCACAAATAGCGCTATTTCCAGTGATAACAATACGGGTCATAACGATTACCGTCCTGCAGCGATCAGTGCTGCGGTTTCTTCGGGATGCCTAAAAGCCAGACAACTATTACTGCCACCAAAGCCGAGCGAATTAGAAAGTGCCATACCGATGCGCGCAGTCCGTGGCACGTCTCGCACGATATCGACAGCGCAATCGGGATCGAGCTCGCGTAGATTGGCGCTCGGTGGCATCATGCCATCTCGGATCGCCAACGCGCAAAAGCCCGCCTCAACGGCACCTGCCGCAGCGATGAGATGACCTGTCACACTCTTGGTCGAACTCACACCCACTTGCATAGCGCGTTCACCAAAGACGGCATGAACGGCCGCGCACTCGCTACGATCATTCATCGGTGTAGAGGTACCATGGGCATTGAGATAAGCGATATCGTTTTCAGTGGCACCCGCATCGGAGATCGCGCGACGCATAGCCTGAATCGGACCATCACCCGAGGGATGGGAGTCCGTAATACGATAGGAAGAAAGCGAATTGCCATCACCCGCCAACTCGGCATAAATCGTGGCACCTCGCTCGATGGCACTATGCCACTCTTCGAGCACGAGAAAACCGGCGCCTTCGCCCAACACAAAACCATTACGGGTCAGATCGAAGGGACGACTGGCACGCTCTGGAGCGTCGTTATCTGGAGAGACCGCTGACAACAGACAAAACCCAGACAAACCAACGGGCGAGATCATGGAATCAAAGCCACCGGTTAAAACCCGGTCAGCCACACCTCGGCGAATCAGTCGCAAGGCGGTACCAATGGCTTGGCCACCAGACGCACACGCGGTGTGAACCGTTGAGGAATAACCACGTATACCGAAACGGCGCAGCAACAACGACACACCGGCGGTAGAGAGACTACGACTAAAGGCCATGACATCATTGGCAACTGGCTCTGCCAAGATTGCGGAGGGCTCAAATTCGCCTTGGGGGGCGGCAGCGCGCTGAATAGCAGCGATTTCTTCGTGCGCCACGGTCATCATGCCTGCGCCGACCACACACCCCCAGCGCGTAGCATCCTGATGCGTAGGGCGGATGCCTGCATCCGCCATGGCTTGATCTGCAGCGCCAATGGCGAAACGATGTGCTCGGCTCGCGTATTTCAGTAACTTGCGATCATCAAGCGGAGGCAGGTCGTCGAAACCTTTGACCTCAGCGGCAATCCGTGTGGAAAAACCAGAAGCGTCAAAAATAGTGATCGGCCCCGCACATCCCTTGGCGGCTTTGATACGCTCCCACGTTGAGGCGACATCCAGACCCGCTGGTGTGACAAGTCCAATGCCAGTAATCGCTACGCGACGTCGTGCGGTCATGCGGATTCTCCGGTGTCAGGCACAAAAAACATCTTGGCACCTGCAATGGTTCGGCCCTCAGCCTGAGCGCCGACCTTAATCAAAATGGGTTCTACATCGGTCTGGCTCGGTTCGGTACTCTCGGCAAAAAGCACAAGCGTTGCACCGGGCGCCGTAAACGCACGGACCTTGACATGGGTGATGCGCTGCACACGAACAGGACCACCAGCCTGTATTTCAGCCAAGCGTTGAGCGAGTTGGAGTTGCGCATCGAGCATCAAGGTGGCGGGAAACACTGGGCGGCGCGGGAAATGATCGAGAAAAAAATCAGCCTGTGCCGGGACATGCAACCGGGCTTCGAGTCGCTGCGTGTGCTGACCTGAAATGTCCTCAAGGACGGGAGGTGGTACACCCTTAAAAGCACCGGGTGCTCGACCTGTGGTCGTCAGAAGGGAAAAATCAGCGCGTAAAGCCTCAGGAGCATCGAACTCGTCGATGTCAAGCATTGAACCTAGGGTATCGCTCAACTCTAAAACCAATTGGCCTGCAATCAAAGCGCGACCACGATATTGGATAGACTCCGCATCGCAAGACTCGATATCGACGATCAACTCTAATGTATCGCCCGCACGTGGCAAACGGTGCATACGCGTGTCGCCGGCAAGTGCCGCAACAGGACGATGCGAAAAGTCAACCACGGACATCGCAACCCAAGCAGCAAGCTGCCCAATCGCCTCGGCGACCAGACTCACCGGAAAGTGAGAGACTCCCGCTGGGATGGTGTAGAGACCACACACGCGTGTCGTCCCTTCGATGAGAGTGATGCGATCAACAAATGAGAACGCAGCAAAACGGCCCGAGCGCTGCAAGCCATCACCTGGCGAGGCCTTGGAGGCCTGCGCCATCGACTCAACCATTTCAGCCAGCGGCTTGTGACTCACGCTGAGCGCGGATCACGAGCTTGCAGAAGGTTTCGGGTGTATACAGGCGAGCGATGTGATCGACACGCATGGGTGTTTTAAAACGTGAGGCGTCGATTTCGGACAAATACTCGCGTAAACGTGCCAGACCTTTTTCAGTCAGGATGCCGTTTTCTTCGAACTCGGATACGGGCATGTCTCCGCGAACGTCTTCGATGATTTTGCCGCGTGGAACCTTGATTTTAAAGGCGCGCTCAAGACGAAATACCATGTCCAGAAAGTCAATTGACTCTGCGTCCAAACCCTCAATCAGAGAGACATCGAGCTTGATGTCGTCAACGTCACAGCCTAATGCATCGGCCATCGTTTTTTGGACGGTCGGAAAGACCGCCATGATTTCTTCTTTAGAGATGACTGCTTCAGCCATGATTTGCTCCGTATATGTCAACGCGCGCTATTTTAACCCAACTATAGGGAAATCCCGCCTCGTGAAACGACTGAAGCAGGAGCCAGATCCCCTGTTTCAGCCCATTTTAAAGCCGCCATCCACATACAAAATCTGACCAGTGACGTAGCTAGCCATGTCTGAGACTAGGAATGCTACAGCATTCGCAACATCCTGAGCCATACCGTACCGTTTTAACAGAATGTTGCCCTTGACCTCATCTGCGGCCAAATCACGGACCTGCTGGGACATTTCTGTCTCAATCACGCCAGGGGCGACAGCATTAACCAAGATCTTGCGGGGCGCTAGCTCGACTGCCATCGCTCGGGTCAGTGCATCCACGGCACCCTTACTCGCGGCGTAATTGGCTTGACCGCGACCAGCCTTGGCCCCTGCAACGGAGGAAAGGTTCACAATCCGACCCGAACGCTGAGACATCATATAAGGAATGACTGGACGCGCAACGTTGAACACCCCGCCAACATTGGTGTTGAGCACGGAGGAGATTTCATCGTCCTCCATGGCGGCCATCAGGTTATCGCGCACAATCCCTGCGTTATTGACCAAAATATCGATGCGCTCGCAACGATCAGCGACGGCCTCGACCGCGGTAGCGCAGGCAGCTGCGTCGCTCACATCGACCTGCATAGCGGTCGCCTCTCCTCCGGCAGCTTTAACTGCCGCGACAACCTCGTCGGCAGCAGCCTGGTTGCCTTTGAAGAAAAACGTCACGTTCACGCCCTCACCTGCGAGCGTTTCAACGATGGCACGACCAATCCCACGTGAACCACCGGTCACGATGGCGACCTTGCCCGCTAAGCCTGATTTAAACGTCATGATTTTTAACCCGAAATGGCGAAACCGCCGTCGACGACCAAGGTATGACCATTGATCCAAGCAGCCTCTGGCAAACAGAGCAAGTAAACAGCATCCGCCACATTGGTGGGCAAGAGACTCGGACCTGCAGGCGTGCGCGCGGCAAACTCGGACAACACCTGATCTCGGTTGGGAAAATGGCTCAACGCATCCGTATCCACCACCCCCGCTGAAACGGTATTGACGCGAATCCCTCTAGGACCGAGTTCCTGGGCAAGCGTCCGTACCAGCGACTCGAGTGCGGCCTTGGAGGCACCAATAAAGCCGTAATGGGGCATGGCCCGCTGCGCGCCCAAGCTGGACATGGCCACGATACGACCACCGTTTTGCATCAATGGGGCCGCATGCTGAGCCAGCAAATTTACGGCGAAAGCATTGGTCTCGAGACACCAGCGGAAATGCTTGAGCGTCATGTCCATCGCGGGTTTGAGGACCCCCGAAGCAGCATTGCTGATGACGATATCAAGGTGACCAAACTCTTTTGTGATGATCTCGAACATTTCAGCGACACTGTCCGGTACGCCCACGCTCGCCTGAACAGCGATCGCACGCCGACCCATCGCACGGACCTCGGCACACACAGCCTCTGCTTCGTCAGAGCTGTTGTAGTAGTTGGCAATAATGTCACAACCGGCAGAGGCCAATTTAAGGGCACACGCACGACCAATGCCGCGCGCAGCTCCAGTAACCAAAGCAACTTTACCTGACAGGGGCTGACTCATAATGGGGGTAATACTCCGAGGGAAAGTGAAAGTTTAACCAAGATCAAGAAAAGCGACCAATATAGGCCTCAGACCGTGCCTAGCCATCTTACAATGGAGGATTGATTCATCGCCTTCGCTAAAGGAACATGCATGTCCAAACAGCCTCCCATGCCCGCTATCCCCGCTGTTGTCTCCCAGTGGATCCACGGCAAAGCCGTCACGCACCCCGGTGCCCGGAGTCAGGATGTCTTTAATCCCGCGACAGGTCAAGCCACCCGTAAGGTTGAACTTGCAAGCCTGGAGACTGTACATGAAGCTGTTGCGAGCGCGAAAACCGCTTTTCCCGAATGGTCGGACACGCCCCCGATTCGCCGCGCGCGCATCATGAACAACTTTCTGGCATTGCTCAACACCCACAAGGATGAGCTCGCCTCCATCATCACGCAAGAGCACGGCAAGGTCTTTACCGATGCTCAGGGTGAAGTCATGCGCGGTATAGATATCGTCGAGTTTGCTTGCGGCATGCCCCAACTGCTCAAAGGCGACTTCACCGATCAGGTATCGACCGGTATCGACAACTGGACCTTGCGCCAGCCACTCGGCGTTGTTGCCGGCATTACG
>JBIKOQ010000156.1:0-4876 GCA_044357955.1 Burkholderiaceae bacterium
GACCGAGACACTTGGGATGAATTTGAAGGCGAGCTCTCCCGAGGCCTTGGGCAAGTTCACGGCTTCCGAAATGGAGCGCTGGTCCAAAGTGATCAAGGAAAACAACATTAAGCCTGATTGATGCTCAGTTCTTAATGCTTGATGAAAAAAACGCCCTTCGGGGCGTTTTTTTATGGCGCTAAACAATGATGGTGGATGCAGAATCAAGAAAATAACTTAGAGATAGTGTTTTTTTTCCTGGAACTTTAGCCATGTCGTCCCAACGTCGGAGTGCCATGGCATCTTTTGAGTAAGGACTATTTAAAAAGGCATTGAGTTGGGAGTCATTAAAAACCCCACCTTGTAACGTCAAACTTCTCTTGGAGTCTTGTGAGAGCTTTTCATAATAGGCATGATCGAGCGCACATAAGGCGCGCTTGGCATCGACATGAAGTCGAATGGGTGAGCAGACGCTTGCTGGAAAAATCTCTTTTAAGAAATGCGCTGCAAAAAACTGATGTTGATCATCAATGCCATGCGCACTTGGTGTGTCCCCTTTTTTATTCAGGAGGTGACCAATATCATGCAATAACGCTGCAGTAACAAGCTCAGTGGATGCTTCGGCTTCAAGAGCGAGCATCGCCGTTTGTAACGCATGCTCGAGTTGACTAACGCCTTCCCCAGAGTACTGGATATCACCCCAAGTATGGAACAAGGTTTCAATCCTGTTCATTCGGCAGACTCATAATGCGACTTTAAGCGCAACGCATCAATTTGTTTTAATACTTTAGGCAAATCTGCAACGGTATCAATCAGAAAGTTCGGTTTACCCGCAGATAGTTTTTCCGAAACCTGAGTGCGAATCAACTCTTTTTCACCTTCATCCAAGCTGACCCATTCTTCATGCGTCAGCCCAGCTTCATTCCCGCTCGCTAAAACGCCGACCGTCCAACAACCACTGTTGTAACCCTCGAGCAATCCGGGAACAGTGTCGTCGACTTTGATGACCGATGTCGCGGGCCAGACATTTAGATCCAAAAAACATTTGTACATGCCAAGCGGGCTTGGACGAGACTCATGCAGATCGTCAGCGCACACGAGATTGTCTGGGATAAAACCCTGCTGTTTGACGAGCGGCAAGACGACATTCATGATTTCACGATTGTAGCCAGTGGTCGTGCCGACTTTGATGCCTTGGTCGCGCAAGATTTCGAGCGTAGAGACGAAGCCAGGGATCAGTTGCGAATGATCCACCACGGCTGCAGCATTCATCGGAGTAAATACAGCATAGAGTTCATCCGTATCCGAATCAGTGAAGGGGCGATTGAATTTTTCTTCCCATTGCTGAAGGATATGAGGCAAATTTCCGAGCGTATTGATGTGTTTCCATTTAGGTAAACCCATCGGGCCACGGGCGTCTTCGATGCTGAGTTCGATGCCGTACTGCGCAAAGAGGCGAACGAAAGCCTGCATAGGCGCATGACTGCCAAAGTCAATAATCGTACCCGCCCAGTCGAATACAACAGCGCTAATACTTGGATTTTTATAAACATGATTGCTCAATTTAGATTCCCCATTGATGCATGACTTCTTCGGCAAGGCCGAAGGCCGTACTCGCGCCAGTACCACTGATGACGCTGACGACGCGGGTGTGTGTATTCGGCGCTAAGATTAGTGCATCGGAGTCGGAGCGCCCGACAGGATATTTGCCGATCCAGCGTTGCGTGACTTGATAGCTGTCGATGCTAAGTGTGCGTTTAAGTTGCTCAAGGATGAGCGTGTCGACATGCTCTTGCGCAAAGGGCTCAACCTCTTGTGCAGGATGATGAGAATCCCCCACCACCAAGCTGCCGTCTTGGCTTTGCACAACGATCAAATGTATACCGGCATCAAGACACGCTTTTTCTTCTTGGTTGAGTCGATTTAAAAGGTGTTGATGACAATTTAATCCTGTATAGCCGGCATAACGAACCAAACTCAAGTCTGACATCACGGCGGCTTGAAGATGCAGCGCATGAGTCGGTTTGACGCGAAGCATCTGGAGCTGGGTGTGTGTCAAGCGATGAGGCGCAAGGTACTGCTCTGCGACGCCATTGAGTTCTGTGCCGGGACACAATACCAATCTATCCGTAAGAAAAATATGACTGGCTGTTCGTAACTGCGGTAGATTGATTTCGAGCAATTCGTGGTCAAAGAAAAAATCAACGTTCAACGCTTGACTGAGCCACTGCGCTAATTGACCAATCGCATCTTTTGACTCTACACGCAACTCATGAGGACTATACAGCCCTCCAAGGGCAAGTTCGCCTCTGATTTCTGGAAATCGCTCACGGATAGCCTCGGCCGTTAACAGCGAACAGTGTTCGCCCATCTCTGACTTTTTAAAAGATTCGAGGATATCTAGGGATTCATCACGCTGCCCAACGACAATGAGTCCTTGATGACAAATTGGAATACCGGCTTGAGGAGCGACTTCAGCCCACATATCCCTAGATCGCATGGCACGCCGCCAGGTATCGCCTGCACGCTGTCCTGTCACCGTAATAAAACCGAAATTTCGTACGGATGCACCAGTACAGCGACTATGCTTTTCTAGCACTGCAACGCGTAAGCCGCGTTGTGCTGCCATCCAGGCGTGGGCTAGACCAACAATGCCGGCTCCCACCACCACGACATCATATTTAGTGGAGTGCATACAAAGGTTCCGCAGTGACAAAGTTCTTGCCGCGCGTTGATTGCAGCGCTTCTTTAATCCGCGCGTCAATAGCTGGATTGTTGTCGTTCAATAAAATAGGTTGGTAGCCTAGTCGAATCAACCATTCCTGAAGTTCCCATTCGTCGTTGATAATGGGTTCCATTGATGCCCTTAAGTAAATACCCAGCTCTTCGGAGGACTCGCGCGCGATCTTGTAAACACGCGGAAGCCATTGCGCACAGGCTTCTCCATGAGATAAGCCGCGCTGAATGGTGTCTTCATAAGAAAGTGCATGCACGAGTGCCGTTTCAGTCAAGGCCATGGCTTGACCTGCCCAGAGAGCGGCCTGACTCATTTCAGCCCTCAAAGCGATATCGTGAGGTTGTTCAATCAGTCCTGGTAAAACACGTGTGATTTGTTGTGCAGCCGACATTGCAAAAGCAAAGGCTTTTGGGACGCGTCGCCGATTCCAAATGGACTCAAGTGCGTGTGCGAGTGCGTCCACCCCGCTATCACGCGTGACCGTCCAGGGGGCAGTTAAAGAAAGCTCTGGATCGATAACAGCCCAGTCAGCTGTGGCGGCACTTCCAAAAAAGGAGTGTTTGAGTCCGCGTTGTAAATCCCAGAGGGTCGCGGTCGAAGAAACCTCGCTTCCGGTTCCCGCCGTTGTCGGCATGAGTAAGAGCGGACAAGCGATAAAATCCTCGATATTACAGAAATGGTCTAACGACTGCGCGATAGAGGCATTGTCTGGAAGAGCAATACGCATGGACTTAGCCAGGTCAAGCGTACTCCCACCACCAATAGCAATCAGTGTAGGCAGATCTCTACCCGCATGACGAGACCAAAATTGCTGCCGTACTTGATCCACAATATCAACCGTCATGAGTCCATCGGGGCAATACAAAATATCTTTTAACCGAGATCCAAACATGACCCTCATCTCATCGATCAGCAGTCTATTCGCATTGGAATGCAATAAGATCACAACCGGTCTATCACCGATCAACAATGGCACATTGTGACGAGCACCGATGCTAAAAGATATTTCAGGCTTTGCTTCAATCATGTCACGCGACTCCGCAGATAGGCCGAAATGACATCAATCACAGTCACTGTGCCCACTAAAATAATGAGTACTGCGCAGGTTTCAGCATATTGAAAGCCGCGAATGACTTCATACAAGATCACGCCAATCCCACCGGCGCCGACCATCCCCACTACCGATGCAGAACGAACATTCGATTCAAATCGATAGAGGCAAAAAGATATCCACATTGGGAGCACTTGAGGCAGTATCCCAAAGACGACTTCGGCAAGTTTTGATCCGCCAGCAGCGCGAATGCCCTCGACAGGTCTTGGATCAATTGCTTCGACAGCTTCTGAAAATAATTTACTGAGAGTACCTGTGGTGTGTACGAACAAAGCCAGTACTCCCGCGAAAGGACCTAAGCCCACAGCGACAATAAAAAGAAGAGCAAATACCATTTCATTGACTGCGCGCAGGGCATCCATGACACGGCGCAGGGGTTGATATATCCAGGGGCGCACAACGTTGGAAGCACACAAAAACCCGAGAGGAATAGAAGCGAGCACAGCGAGCAGGGTGCCCCATAAGGCGATATGGATCGTGACGATCATTTCCTTGAGATAGATGCGCCAATCAAGGAAATTGGGCGGAAAGAAGTCTTTGCCTAACGTGACGATATTGCCAGAGTCTCGAATGAGATCAAGAGGGCGGATTTCAGCCCCTTGCCAAGCCCATGCAAGCAATAAGAAGGCAATAAACCAGCCTAAGTAATAACTTAGGCCGGGTCGTTCAGCACTCGCACGGGCTTTCACCCGCTCGAGTGGTGTCATGGATAACAAATCAGTGGTCATTGAAGTTTTGCAAGTGCTTGATCAATTTCTTTTACTTTCGCGTCTTTTTCAGCCTGGCTCAGACCGGGTGCAGACATTATTTTTTGACGGTCTTTGAACAGTTCGAGTTGACGAATTGGCTTGAGTTGATCGTTATTGGAGGCTCTGAAACCACCGTAGTTGTAGATGTTTTTCAGAATTTCTTTTTCTTGGGCATCTGTTTTTGCATAACCCAGGACAAAAGTACGCAATTTCTCTTTGATCGCTGGATCTAAATCTTTACGCCATACAAAGGGATCACTTGGGATCAATGGACTCGTCCAAATCACACGAAGCTGCTCA
>JBIKOQ010000143.1:0-5063 GCA_044357955.1 Burkholderiaceae bacterium
TGTCTGTTTCAACATGCGCGCTTCATCTGCGGTGCGGAGATGAGACATGACGCGCGCGCGGATATTGATACTTTTTCCGATATACAAGGGCAGATCGCCCGTCGTACCATGAAAAATATAAACACCTGGTGTAGTCGGTAAGTCCTCAATACTCTCGCGTAAGTGGATTGGATATTCGTAGCCAAGCGTGGCGTCAAAGTCCGGGCGTCGCGTTACACGTTTCATGATACAGCGGGCATCTAGGCGGACACGTAGCTCAGCGCCAGCGCCTCGGCGACACGAATGCCGTCGACACCTGCGGACAAAATACCACCAGCATAGCCAGCACCTTCGCCTGCGGGATAGAGGCCTTTGACATTGAGGCTTTGGAAGTCTGTGCCGCGCGTCATGCGCAGGGGCGAGGAGGTGCGCGTTTCAACGCCAGTCAATATCGCATCGTGCATTGAAAAGCCTTTGATCTGTTTTTCAAAGGCAGGGATGGCTTCGCGGATGGCTTCGATGGCATAGGCAGGCAGGCTTGTTGCTAAATCGGTCAGATGAACGCCAGGCTTGTAGGAGGGTATGACGCTACCGAGTTCAGTCGAGGCGCGACCCACCAAAAAATCACCGACCAGTTGACCGGGCGCTTCGTAGTTGCTGCCGCCCAAGACGTAGGCATGGGATTCGATTTGCCGTTGATAGTCGAGACCCGCGAGTGGTCCGCCTGGATAGTCTGCGGGCGTGATCCCCACCACAATACCCGCATTGGCATTACGTTCATTGCGCGAGTATTGACTCATGCCATTGGTGACGACACGATTGGGCTCGGAGGTCGCGGCAACCACGGTGCCGCCTGGGCACATACAAAAGCTGTAGACGGCGCGACCGTTATTGGCGTGATGCACGAGTTTGTAGTCCGCGGCACCGATCAGTTTGTTGCCAGCATTGGGGCCGAGCCTGGCGCGATCAATCAATGACTGAGGATGTTCGATGCGAAAACCCACTGAGAACGGTTTGGCTTCCATGAAAACACCGGCGTCGTGCAGGACTTTAAAGGTGTCGCGGGCGCTGTGTCCGAGCGCGATGATCACATGGTCAGCAGCAAGCGTTTCGCCGCTTTCAAGTTGAACCGCTCGAATCTGCTGATGCTCGATCTCGAACCCCACCACCTTTTGCGAAAAGCGAATGTCGCCACCCAACGCAATAATTTCTTCGCGCATTTTTTCAACCACACCAACCAGGCGAAAGGTACCGATATGCGGTTTGGCGACATAGAGAATTTCTTCGGGGGCGCCTGCTTTGACAAACTCCCGAATGACTTTACGACCATAAAATTTTGGGTCTTTGATCTGACTGTAAAGCTTGCCGTCTGAGAACGTGCCGGCACCACCTTCACCGAATTGCACGTTTGATTCTGGATTTAAAATATTTTTACGCCAAAGTTTCCAGGTGTCCTGAGTACGTTCACGGACAGCTTTACCTCGCTCCAGCACAATCGGTTTTAAGCCCATCTGGGCCAGTAGCAGCGCGGCAAAGATCCCACATGGGCCAAAGCCGATCACGACGGGTCTGGGTCGAGCACGTGGCGCGACATACTCCGTTGGAACAACGAACTTGTAATCGGTGTCGGGCGTTGGCTTGATATGCGGATCGCCGCGAAATTTTTTTAAAAGTGTCTCGGGTTCCGTCACCCGGGCATCGACCGTGTAAATAAAGGTCAAGGCATTTTTCTTGCGCGCATCGTAGCTGCGTTTAAAAATATCGAACGACAACAACTGGGCATCAGTAATGCCGAGCCGCTCGATCACCGCGACACGCAAGGCGTCCTCGGTGTGTTCGAGTGGAAGGCGGAGTTCGGTAATGTGAATCATAAAAGGTCGTCGGTGTGCTGTCCAAGTGACGGACTGGTCGCCATCGTGTCAAGACTCAAAAAATGCGGACTGAGCGGAGTCGGCAGCGCGGATAGTACCTCACCATGGCTGGTTTGCAGCTGTCGCTTAAAGACGCCACGCTCTTTAAAGTGTCGATCTTGTGTCGCGTGTTCGAGCGATACGATTTCAGCAACACAGACATCCTGACCCTCAAAGAGGGTTGTCCAGTGCGAGGCAGGATGAGCTGCGATGATGCGGGCGATGCTGGCTTTGACCAGAGCGGGTTGATCGAGATCGATGAGTTCGGGTGCCCCAATCAGATCTAGAAACCTTTTCCAGAACTTATCCTCCAATGGGGCGGCAGACAAGTATTTCTGATCGGAGGTCTGGTAGATCTGGTAGCGGGGACTGCCGCCTGTCAACAGCTCGTCACCCGCCTTGGGCCAAAGGTTTGCGGCCCAGCCGTGTCCAAGACCCCAATACATCAAGGGAAATAAGTTGTCGGCCATCGATACGTCCAAATGACAACCTTGGCCGGTCAGGTCACGCTGGCGTAAGCCCAGCAAAATGTTCATGACAGCAGGGTAGGCGCCTGCGGCGAGGTCCGCGACCAAGACTGGCGGGACTTGGGGGGCGCCGTCCGCACCAGCACCGAGTCCGACCATGCCGGTTTTGGCTTGATAGTTCATATCGTGGGCTGCGATCTGCGAATAGGGGCCCGTTTGACCAAAACCGGTGATCGAACAATAGACGAGCTTGGGATTCAAGACGTGAACCTGTTCAAAGCCAAGGCCTAGACGATCCATCACACCCGGACGGAATTGCTCGACAATGACGTCCGCTTCGCAGATGAGCGCTTCTATTTTTTCGCGCGTGACGGGATCCTTGAGATTGGCGATGATGGATTTTTTGCCACGATTGAGCAAGGAAAAGTTGACGCTATCCTCGCCGAGCTTTGGCGGGTAGGCACGCATATCATCGCCTTCAGGGCGTTCGATCTTGATGACATCGGCACCGGCGTCGGCCAAAATCAAGGTACACATGGGGCCAGGCAGCAGCGTGCTGAAATCGAGAATCTTGACGCCTTGAAGGGGTTGCATCGTGCATGAACCTGATTAGAGTTGGACGGAGACTGAACCAATGCCGTCAAATTGGGCGACAACGAGCTCACCCGCCTGCGCGGCAGGGACGCCCGACCAACTGCCCGTGGTGACGACTGCACCAGCAGCTAGGGTTTGTCCCCCCGACGTTGCATGCTGGACCCACGCGGGGATGACCCAGCGCGGATCCTGCATCGAGTGTGTGCCCACAAATTCCAAAGGTGATTGCTCGCCAATTTTGACGGTGCAGCGCTGTTTAGACCAGTCACGGCGTGCTTCTTGTTCTCCATAGGTCTGCCATTGTCCGAGGACCAAGGCGCCGTGTGATTGCATGTCCGCGAGTTTGAGTAACGCTTCGGTATCGTTGCCTTGTTTCCAGCGTGAGTCGACGACCTCAATGGTGACCGTAAACGCTTCGATCAAGGCGTGCCCTTGCTCTTGTGTCATGGCGTGCGCTTGTGCAGGCGTGACGGCATGCTTTGTTTTGAACCCAATTTCGATTTCGATCAGTCGCAAATTAAAAGGGTGGACACCCGCCTGGGCAGGACTTTTCCAAATTCCCGTGTCTAACAGGGCTGTATTTAAAATTTCAGCGGTTCTAGAAGGCCCTCCAGACTTCCAGTGACGGGAAATCGGTGCCTGTTGTGGTGCGAGTGCGGCAAGGACGATGTCTTGTACGGCCAGGGCTTCAGAGACGCTTTGCAATTGACCTGTGAATGGGCTGGCATCGGCCGGCGTTTGCGTCCGGCGAGCCGTCAGCAGGGTTTGAGCAATCACGTCGATCTGTGGGTTTGTCATGAAAATTCACTTAAGAGTTGGTTATGAAGGATAATCCAGAACTTCCCGTTACTTACTTTACTCACGTTACTCCCGTTATGACGCCTTTGCGTCAGACCGCACTTTAAGACGACTTATGGCCCTGCGCGCGACAATCTACAAAGCTGAACTCAATGTGGCGGATTCAGACCGTCATTACTACGAGAGCCATGCCCTGACGCTCGCCCGCCACCCTTCTGAAACCGACGAAAGGATGATGGTACGCCTGTTAGCGTTCGCACTGAATGCCCATGAGGATCTGGTCTTTACCAAAGGGATCAGCGATGCGGACGAGCCGGATCTTTGGCGAAAAGACCTGACCGGCGCGATCGATCTTTGGATCGAGGTAGGTCAGCCAGACGAACGTCGTATTTTAAAGGCTTGCGGACGGGCCACCGAAGTGGTGATTTATTGCTATGGCGGTCATACCAGCAAAATTTGGTGGGACTCCGTTCAAAATAAGCTCGCCCGCACGCGTAATCTCAAGGTGGTTTGTTTGCCCGCAGAGCAAACGAAAGAGCTCGCGACCTGGGCTGAGCGCACGATGACCGTACACGTCAATATCCAGGATAGCGAGCTCTTTGTCTCTTCGGAAAAAGGCCAGATCACGCTTGAGCAGCAGATCTGGCGCTAAACCTACACACCCATCTGGGTGGCGAGATCCCGTATGTCCTTGGCCACGATATCCCAGTCGTGGGCCGCGGCCAGGTTGGTTTTCTGCTCCGGACCGTGTTCGGTCGGACGTGGCCAAAACGCGGTCTTGAGTCCGACATTGCGTGCCGCAAGTAGATCATCGTTGTGCGCAGCACACATCATCACCTCGCCGGGTTCAAGTTGCAGCGCCGCACAGACACCCAGATAGGATTGTGGCTGAGGCTTGTAACAGTGAAACACCTCGGTGGACAGATTCAAGTCCCAGGGCAAGCCTGTGTATTTGGCGATGTCGGTCAGCAAGGAAATATTGCCGTTGGACAGGGGCGCGATGATGTATTTGCTTTTGAGGCGCGTCAGACCACCCACCGCATCGGGCCAGCCATCGAGCCTATGCCAGACTTTGTTGACATGCACGCGTTGGTCTTCGGTCATCGCATCCAGACCAAATTCCTTGATGAGGACTTCGAGCGATTCGCGATGCAAAACATCGAGAATCGTCCAAGGCCGCTTGCCGCTGCGCACGGCTTCCATCGAGGGCTGGTACATGCCACGCCATTTGACGGCAAAGGCTGTCCAGTCGGCTTGAAAGCCATTTTCTTGGCCCCAGCGGGTCAAATCTCGGGTGATGCTGCCGCGCCAATCG
>JBIKOQ010000144.1:0-5014 GCA_044357955.1 Burkholderiaceae bacterium
AAAGATTGACTTGCTGTTCTGGCGTCAAACCACCGTAGTTCGAAGTCCACTCTTTACTCAGAGCGAAGTCACCCGCAGTCTTGAAGGGGCTGACACCCGCTGAAATTTCCTCAACCCAATAACCAAAGCCTTCTGCGTCAGGCGCACGCCCAAAGAATGCAATGTAAAGATTGGCAACGCTGTCTTGAATCGCTTGAGTGGCAATGGGATTGCTGGGCATTTAAATCTCCGAATCTAAAAATTAGGGTAGAAAATGTAACGAAATTTAACTCATAGTTACAAATTGTAATGATTTTTTAGATTTAATGTGTGATATAAATCACATAATTAGTTTTATATTGTTCTTTTTGTGCCAGCTCATTTTCCTTTGCATTGCGCTTCCCTTTAGACATCATGGCAATATCAATCATTCGGTCAATTCCTTTTTTTAATGGCCTGCCTGAGGATGTTTTGACCACCATCAATGAAAACGCCCGATCAGTTGACTTCAAGGCTGGTCATACCCTCTTGAAGTCTAAAGAAACGCCTGGCTACATGATGCTGATCCTTTCTGGAACCGTTCAACTGAATGAGCAAGCAGAAGACGGTCGAGTCATTGACATTTCTTTCTGCGGAGCAAATGACTTATTGGCTTGGTTAAGCATCATTGATGGCAAAGCCAATAACCAAACTATCACTACGATGAGCCAGTGCCGTCTGCTGATTTTTCCGATTGCGCTCATGCAAAAGCTCGTTGCTAGCAACTCTCTGCTTGCCAGTCGTTTCTTAATGCTTTCTGCCAACGCTATTCGTCGACTGTCTCAAGCGAGAGCAATGCTGAGCCTGCCTAATGCCTTTCACCGAGTATTTGTGCAAATCAGTCTGCTATCAGCCGGGGCGGACTCGGGTGCTACAAGCCTGCCCAAGCAGCAAGATATTGCCAACTCTGTCAACACTAGCCGTGAGACTGTCTCGCGTGCTCTCCAATTGTTGATTAAGAGCGGCGTATTACATAAAGTCGGGCATCAAATTGTCGTCAAAAAGGCTGACGCTCTCAAAAAGCTTGCAATAGACGGTCCTGAGAGTATCCCGTTTGCGTAGTCTTGATGGGCAATGCTTGAGAATCAAATTGAGAGTCAAATTGAGCGTCAACAAAAATATAAAAAGTGGCAAATATATTCAATTTGGCGCTTTTAGCATGCTGAGCAGCCGAGTTGAAAGTTCTGAATAGCGATGCGCGAGGCACCACGCCTGCGCAAATTGTGCTGTTTTAACTGTTTGATGGCTGCCAGACCCAAGGTCCTCAAGCAACGACTTCAGGCCTTGCGCCAATTCAGTAGAGCTAACTCCGGGCAGCCTGTAGACAGCACCATCTACGTCTTCAAAAATCGCCAAGGGTGTCACCGCAACGGGACGCATTGAACCGAGTCCGAAACGAACGGCTCCGCTAGAGGACTCACCCGTTTCTTGATAGGGGTAGACAATCAGGTCTGCCTGACTCAAATGCGCTAGGCTCTCTTCATCTGCCAAAAAGTCAGTGGTGAGACGGATGTATTTAGACAAACCCAAAGTGCTGATTTTGGTACGTACCTGCCGTACGAGTGCTGCAGACTCCTCAATTGGATATTCTGCATTGATCATATGCAACATGACATTGCATCCTTTCCCACGCAACAAGCTGATGACGTCCACCATTTCCAGCAGACCTTTGTGCGGCAAGAAAAATCCGTATGTGGCGATGAGGAAAGGTTTCGATTCCGAACGACGACTTGGCTTTGAGCCTCTCTTTTTAGTGGGGACGTTTACAGAGGGGACATCTTTCACTCCGTGGGGGAACAAGGCGACATTGTGAATCAAGCCCAAACTCTTTAATCGATTGAGATCAGCAGTGCTGTGCACGAGGACACGATGACAGAGAGTCAGTGCCGGTATGAGTGTGACAAGCCGTCGATTGGGTGCTTTAACCAGGTCTGTCGTTGAATGCAAGGTCACGATTATTTTGACTTGTCGCGCGACTTGAGCGGATAGAAATGCACTAAACGTAGAAAACTCAAAAAAACCATAATTAAACTGAATCACCAACGCATTGATTCCGTGTTTCTGGAGCGCTACGCTCAAATCAGTCAGTGCATCATGCGTCACATCCCAGCAACGAACGACCTGAGCATCATCGTCACCGTTTTGCTCGACATTTCGAGGCGCAAATACCGTCACAGACTCGGGCAGTTGCTCGATGAGATACTCAGAGTATTTGGCAATGCCGCATCTTGCATTCCACGTGCTAATCCATCCAATGCACGGCCGACGCAGCACAGGATCTAATGCCCATGCTTGGACAGTATGCTCGACTTCTTGCGCGACGTTGGCCCAGCTGCGCTTGGTACTCATGACCAATCGCTCGGCCTCACGATCCCCACCAGATAAAAATTGTGCGCGCATCACCGCTGAAAGTTGCTTGTGATCTGGCTCTGCCCAATACAAACCAAGCTGACCTGTAGTATCTTGCGTACGAGAAAACGTATAGTCGATCATTCGCGTCTGTGACGCACTCGCCACCTCGACTTGCCCTCCCCAGGCTGTCGTCAACACAGGCAGACCAAGCGATGCCGAGCGGGCAACCGCCGTGCCGACATCCTCATACCGGTAGGGCATCACCAAACAATGCGCCTGCAAATAAATCGACTTGCTCAAGGCCTCATCCGTCACATCAATTACGACAACATGCGGCAGATTCTCCCCGACACGCTGCCAGTTCGACAGACACGCTTGCACGTCGGTGATCAACGCGTCCGTTACGATTAGGCGTAAAGTCACGTCATCCGCAGCCTGAAAAGCGGCGCCGTAGGACGCTAACAACACATCCAGACCTGCGGATTTCACATCAAAAACGTCGGAAAAATCAGCAATAAAACGATAGGATTTAGATTGATCGCAGGAAAAGGGCGCAGGCGCCAGATGGAGCCAGTCCTCCATGCTTGCCTGACAGACACGTATTGGGACATACACACCAGAGTCAACCAGGCTTTTCTTAATCTGTTTTGACTCAACAATCACGCCTCGACTGAACTGATTCAGCGCAAGCACCCAGGCATCCGGTGCAGCGGAGCGACCCAAGCGTAATCCGTAAGAGCATTGCAACTCGGGGCCAGGCCCTGTCGACAGCGCCAGAGGCAGCGTTTGCAGACTGACGTCCGCTTGCGCGCGCTCTTTGACTAAGCGTCGACCACAGGCAGTGAGCGCCCTTTTCAATCGTTCGATGGACGCCTCCGTCTCCACAGCAGCGGACATATCATGGCTACTTTCCACAAACCAGTGACTTTTATCAGAGAGTAAAACCTGACAGCGAACGCGTCTGGCCTCGGTCTGATTGACTTCGATGCAGCGGGCGACTGCCCTCAAATCGTGATCTTTGATGCCCTTGTCGTCAACCGATAGCTTTGCAATGTGCGCAATCAGATTCTGATAGCAGGAAAGCAGGGAAGCCTCGACTTCTGCACGCGTTTGGTGCGAGCGTGTCGGCTGCTGTTGCAAAATTCGGTCAAACTGCGCCATCGCCTTTTTCGCGCTGGCATCCCAAGAGAACTGCCGCGCTTGCACTAAGCTATGTTCGACCAAGGCGGTACGCAAGTGCTCATCATTTAAAAATTTGGCTATTTTGTCGCGAATGTCATACACATCAAAGGGGTCAAAAAGCGCATCCTCGTAGGCAAGCACTTCGGGCAAGCTCGTGCGATGAGCCGCCAGTGCTGGCGCTCCGCATGCCATGGCTTCCAAAACAGGCAAACCAAACCCCTCATGCCAAGAGGGAAAAACAAATAACGTGCACAAGTTATAGAGCTCGATCAAGGCCTCATCAGAAACGTAACCCGTAAATCTCAAAGCGTCTGGCCCTAGCTCAAGGCTAAGACCCAGTTGCTGGAGTGAGGCGAGGTCTAAAGATGAAAACTTGCCGGCTAACAATAATTGATGCTTTTGACGCAGGCTCGGCGGTAAGGCGGCAAACGCTTCCAAGAGCCTGGGTAAGTTTTTGCGCTCATCCGATCCGCCGGTATATAAAACAAATGGCCGATCTAGATCGAACTCACGCATTCTGGCCTGGCGCTGGGCTGCATCGAGGGACAAGGGTCGAAACTGAGCGTCTGCCCCAAGATAGGTATTAACAATTTGGTCCGGGCGAAAGGACAAGTGTTCGAGCGCTTCGTCGCGAGAAAATTCTGAAATAGTGAGAGCGCCAGCCGCAGACTGGATCTCCCTGAGTTTTCTTGTGTAATGTTTCTCGAATACGCTGTTATTAAAATACTGCTCTGCGTTTAAAAGCGGGATCAAATCGTAGACCACGACGCAGGTTGCGAAGCCAAACTCAGGCTCTGCGACACAGGCTAAAGCATCATCTCGATAGCCCTCAAAATAACTCGATATAAATAACAGATCAGCTTGCAAATCTTTCAAAAAAGTCTTGTAGCAAGCCTCGGCGACCCGTCTGCGCCAAGTGTTACGACCATCGGCATCGGACAAGGGGCCGTATGCATGCCAAATCAAAATGTGTTCGTCCTTGATCTGGCTGCCAATTGTCTGTCTCACGGACGCGATAGACTCTGGCATGAGACCATTAAACGCAAGAAAAATCTCGTGCTCAGTCTGCTGCGAGAGCAACGCTTGGGTCATGGAAATCGTGTAGCGACCAATACCGCGAAATCGGCTGTCGGTTTGAGCGCCCTGCATGTCAATGACGATTCGCATTACAAAGGCCTTTTAGCTCTCTGCTGTGCAATCTCATGCTGCAAATCTCGCAGTATCAATGAAGCGTTCTGGGAGAGGACGATTTTTCTTGCGGGAGCTTGAGGAGCGAGCAAATTGGCGCTAGCTAACCAAGGAAATCGATGCTGTAACGCTCGGGAGGCTCTTTCAAGCAGAGGAAAGGTACGGAAGGCCTGTTTGGCAGGGCCTTTAATCACAGAAACCAACGATCGCAGCACCTTAGTATTCTCCGGCAAACATCTATCTACATAATGTTTCATCATACAATGGTCCGCTT
>JBIKOQ010000145.1:0-5008 GCA_044357955.1 Burkholderiaceae bacterium
GCAGTAGCCTCTGACGTGTTTTACCGGATGGCTGGGCGTGGTCAAATTAAAAAAGAAGACTTCCGAATCATTTACACAAGTCCTAAATTCCCGACCTCGTCATTCGCGTATGCGCATGACCTCGAGCCCGTCTTTCGCGACAAGATGCTGCAGTGTTTTTATGACTATCGTTATCCAGCAGCGATGCAAAAGGCATTTGATGGCGCTGATCGTTTCTTTCCCGTGACCTACGAAAAGGACTGGGCGATCGTTCGTCAAGTGGCTGAGGCGGGTGGAGAGAAGTTCAACCGTGCCGCCTATGACCGCGAGGCCGAGAAAGCAAAAGCAAAAGCAAAGGCAAAGTAGTTTTATGTCGGCAGCATTGAGTATCAAAGGGTTGGTCAAGTCTTACCGGGCGGGCCACCCTGTTTTAAAAGGGATTGATCTGGAGATTTCGGGTCAAGAGGTGACCGCCGTCATTGGTCCCTCCGGGACAGGCAAAAGTACCTTGCTGCGTTGCATCAATAGATTGGTTGAGCCTTCGGCGGGTCAGATCACACTCAATACAGCCCAAGGCAGCGTCGATTTGACGCGAGTCCGTGGTGCGGCCTTGAGACATGCCCGCCGCCATATTGGTATGGTGTTTCAAGAGTACAACCTGGTCGAACGACTAACGGTGATGGAAAACCTCTTGACGGGTCGATTGGGGTATTTGCCGGCCTGGAAAGCCTGGTTTCGTCACTTCAAAGCCGAGGATATCGAGCAGGCATATCGTTATCTGGATACCGTTGGGCTAGGTGATTTTGCGAGTCAGCGCGCGGATGCGTTATCGGGTGGTCAGCGCCAGCGTGTAGGGATTGCCCGTGCACTGATGCAGGCCCCGGCCATTTTATTGGCCGATGAACCGACCTCTTCCCTAGATCCCAAAACTTCAGTCGAGATCATGGAGTTGCTGACGGCGCAAGCACAGGCCCAGCAAATTCCGGTCATCATCAATATGCATGATGTAGAACTCGCCAAGCGCTATGCCACGCGCTTGATCGGGATGTCTGGTGGTGAGGTGGTTTACGATGGCCCCGCTGCAGGTCTAGATCATGGCATGCTCAAAAGGATTTACGGCGGCGAGTCCTGGATCGTATGACAACAACGACCCCTGCTGCAGCGCCTCGTGCGCAACCAAAACCCTTTTCAATGTCACTCAAGGCGAAGTTGGGTGTGCTCTTGGGTGTGTTGTATGTCATCTATGCGAGCGCACAATTAGATGTGACGCTGGCGCGTTTTGTCGCAGGTCTGGGGCATGCAGCAACTTTTTTGAACCGGATGTTCCCCCCCAATTTTGAGCGTTATAACTTGCTCATTAAGGGCTTGTCCGAGAGTCTCGAGATTGCCGTGTTGGCTTCGACACTCGGTATTTTTCTGGCACTGCCCCTTGGATTGCTCGGTGCGAGAAATTTGATGCCTGGCTGGGCTTCCTGGCCTGCACGCACGATCGTGGCGTTTTGCCGTGCTCTGCATCCTGTGATTGTGGCGATTTTGTTTGTGAAAGCCGTGGGTTTCGGTGCCTTGGCCGGTATCCTCGCGTTGACGGTGGCTTCGATCGGATTCATCGGTAAGTTGTTTACCGAATCGATCGAGGAAATTTCTCTCAAACAAGTCGAAGCAGTCCGCGCGACAGGTGCCTCCTTTGCGAACGTGATTATTTTTTCAGTGCTACCCCAAGTCTTTCCTCGCTTTATCGGATTTTGCACCTATCAATTTGACTCCAATCTTCGCAATTCGACTATGGTCGGGATTGTGGGTGCTGGAGGCATCGGTGGTACGCTATTTTCAGCATTCCAACGGTTTGACTACGACTATGTTTGTGCAATTTTAATCAGCATCATTACGCTCATCATGATTGGAGAGTTGCTCGCCAATGTGATTCGCCGCGTGTTTCTGGATAATCTCACGATCGCGGAGTTGTTCAAAGGCAAGCCGTCCTACGTGCCACCTCCCAAGGTGAAGCCATGAATAGAGTCTGGGAACGCTATTCGCTGAGCCAACGGCTGGTACGTTTTGGTTTTTATTTTATTTTTGTCGCGGCTGTTGTTCAGTCGATTCGTCAGGTCCAGGTGATTCCGGAGTTTTTGTTGGATGCGCCGGAGCAAATGGCTGACTTATTTTCGCGCATGTGGCCGGTGGACTGGGCGCATTACTCAGGTTCTGTGCATGACGCACTGATCGAAACGATTCATATCGCCACGTTAGGCACCATTATTTCGGTGCTGCTTGCGGTTCCGATTGGTTTGCTCGCCGCGAACAACTTGACGCCGAACCGTTTGATTAATACGTTTGCCCGGTTCATCCTCGTTTCGAGTCGCTCAGTGAACTCTTTGGTCTGGGCGCTGTTGTTCATCGCGATTTTTGGCCCAGGCCCACTGGCCGGCACCATGGCGATCGCCTTTCGTTCGATTGGCTTTGTCGGTAAGCTTGTGGGAGAGTCTGTCGAAGAGGCGCAGCGTGGTTCGATCGAAGCGCTCATCTCGGTGGGGGCGAGTACCGGAGCTTTGATTCAGTATGGTTACTGGCCGCAGATTAAACCTGCATTCTGGTCGATCGTGCTTTTGCGTTGGGATATCAATGTCAGAGAGTCCGCAGTGCTCGGCTTGGTTGGTGCAGGCGGTATTGGCATGGCGCTTGATACGGCGCTCAATCTTTTCCAATGGAATCGCGTCGCGGTCATCTTGATTTCAATCTTCGTGATTGTGATCCTGGCAGAGATCATCATTACGCGCATACGGCAGAAAATTCTTTAACGTATGCTGTCCACGGTGCGAGGTTAAGCTCGCCGCGTTAGGGTATTTGCGTCACAGACTCTGAAAAGCCTGTGACGCGTATTGCTCAAGGCTTTGCAGTCAGAGGCAATGAGGTGCCAATCATCGAATCACGCGTCACGAGCGCTGCCAGTTCGGCTTCGCTCATGCCCTCGGTGCCATCAGGCCGGTAGGGCAACACTAAAAATCTCAAATCGGCCGTGCTGTCCGAGACGCGGACCTCGACGTCATCCGGGAGGTGCGTACCAAACTCGGCCAGCACTTTGCGCGGCTCGCTCACGACACGCGAGCGATAGTCGATCGATTTGTACCAAGCCGGTGGAATGCCCAGTAACATCCGTGGATAGCAAGAGCAGAGCGTACAAACCACCACGTTATGCACCGTAGGCGTATTTTCCAAAACAACAAGATCAAGCGGTGTCGTGATATCTAACTCAAAGGACGCATTGATGGTCTCGAGCGGATCAGCCAGCAATTTTCTTTTGAACTCAGGATCGACCCAGGCTTTTGCGACGATTTTTCCACCGATGGCAGGCGTCAAGCTATCCTGGTAGTCGATCTGTCTATGCAGTTCGTCAGCGGAAATGATGCCTTTTTCATCGAGCAGTTCACGAATCGCAGTCTGTAGCAAAACCTCGTAGCGGTCGTAGCCGTCGTCATCATCCGGCGCGGGCGGCGAATGAGGATGGGCATGGTCGTGATCATGGTCGTGATCATGATCGTGGTCGTGATGATGTTGGCCATGTGACTTGGTCATGCTTTTGTAACTCCAGCGATTGGGTCGATCCAGTGCTCGAAAATATCTGCGACAACAGTGTCATGAGGCCCGCCCTTGTATTCGGGCCAAACGTCTTTTTGTTTAAAGCGCACGCGATACAGCACCCGCATGGGCAGACCAGGTTTGTGAAAGGCCAGCAGCGAAGGGTCTCGAAAACGACCTCGAACTTCAGCAATTTCGCCCTTTACACCGCGCAGATAAAAAGGCGTGCGGCAGTGCACTTCGGGAGGTTGCTTGCGGATGACGATGGGCGTTCCTACGGGCAGAGCTTGTCCGGGACGAGGGGGGAGTGCGTTCATAGCGTGCCCTTTTGTTTGAGACGTTCGCGCAAGACCTCGATACGATCTTCGATTTCCCGGGCGGTGAGTAATTGCTGCTCAACGACTAGATCCCGTACCGCGCGGATCCATTTGTCGTAATACAACATGCTTTTGTAGTCTTCCTCGGTATTGGACTCAATGGCGCGGCGCATAGCATCCGAGGTAAATACCCCTAGTTTGCCGGACAAGAGTTTTTGCAATCCATCCACGCGCTTTTCGTGGAGCGTGCTGGGATGCTCGTCCAGACAGACCGGTCCTGCCGGCTGTCCACCTAGATCGTTTACCTTTCGTTCAGTCATTCTGGGCTCTCATATCGACTTGCTTGGGATAGAGTCTATTTTTACACCCATTTAGCCTGCATTGTCTTGTCGTTTAGGCTCGGAGGAGCAAAATATTTATGCTAAAAGATCACAGCATGTCCCTCTTTTGAGCATGACGACTTTAATTTTTAAGGATTCATCCGTGAGCGATTATTTTTACGAACCCAGCAAAGGCCATGGCCTGCCACACAACCCTTTTAAAGCCATTGTGGCACCGCGTCCAATTGGTTGGATCTCTAGCATCGACAAGCAAGGTCGGGTGAATCTAGCCCCCTATAGTTTTTTTAATGCTTTTGCTGAAACACCCCCCGTCATTGGTTTCTGTACGAGCCACGCTCGCAAAGATAGCGTCAATAATATTGATGAAACAGGCGAGTTCGTCGCTAATTTTTGCGGTGCAGAGCTCGCTCAGGAGATGAACATCACGTCGGCCTCAGTGGCGCCTGGTGTCGATGAAATGAAACTCGCTGGTCTGGAGGCTGCTGCCTCGACGCTCGTCAAGCCCCCCCGTATTGCGCGTGCGATCGCGGCATTGGAGTGTAAGCTCATCAGCACGACACAGTTGAAAAATGCCAAAGGCGAATTGATCGATACCTGGTTGACGCTGGGCGAAGTCGTGGGTGTGCATATCAATGACGAATTTCTCAAGGATGGAATCTTCGACACTGCAGCAGCGCGTCCGCTAGGTCGTTGCGGCTACAAGGGAGACTATGTCGAGGTCAACACCTTGTTTGAGATGATCCGTCCTAAAGAGTACACCCCCGCCAAATAAGGGTGGGATGCGACTATCAAAGATTA
>JBIKOQ010000146.1:0-5005 GCA_044357955.1 Burkholderiaceae bacterium
GCAATGATGACACGGTCAAAAAGACTTGTCATATGTGTTGTACTAAACACACGAATATCTTGCGCTTTGACATCCTCAAGGGCGTCGACAACGGTGCGTTGTAGTTTAGTGATGTCCATAAATGATCCTATTAGGCAGTGAGCGGACGGTAGAGTCCATGCTCGAGAATGTATTGCTCAACAACCTCAGGTAGGAGGTCCTGTGCGGACTGCTTTTGCGCAATCCGCTTGCGGATTGCTGTGGCTGAAACATCCAGCGGTTGAAAAGGGATTTCTAAAAGCTTGCGTTGATGTGTGCTGAGCCATTGCTTCAGCGCATCCGGCGCAACGATCGTTGAGCCCGGCCGTTGCGCAACAGCGAGGTGTACGCGCTCAACAATGTCTGTCCATTGGTGCCAAGTACAAAAATTTGTTAATTGGTCAGCACCTAAAATCCAGAAATATTCATGTGCAGGATCGAGTGCTTGCAATGTTTCAATTGTATAGGTTGGGCCGATTCTGTGTATTTCAATAGGGTTGACTTTAAATGCGCTGGTATCGCGTGTCGCGAGCCTGAGCATCTCGAGCCGATGCTCAGGACTCGCACCAAGAGGCGCTCTTTGCCAGGGTTGACCTGCAGGGATGAGTTGTACTTGGTCTAGTTTGAGCGCGTTGAGGGCTGCGTGCGCCAGCGACAGATGTGCATTGTGTACCGGGTCGAAGCTTCCGCCAAGAAGTCCAATTCGCATTAGACCCACTGCCTTGGTTTGAGAAAATCGGCGAGTCGTGCTTCGGGCGTTCCAGGTTGAGGTTGCCAGTTGTAGCGCCAAGCTGCCATTGGGGGCATGGATAGCAAAATCGATTCGGTGCGACCACCAGATTGCAACCCAAAGAGCGTGCCTCGGTCGAAAACAAGATTGAACTCTACGTAGCGTCCTCGGCGATAAGCTTGAAAGTCCCTCTCGCGTTCACCATAGTCAAGGGTGCGACGTTTTTCAACAATAGGCATATAGGCCGATAAAAATGCATCACCGACCGCGCGAAGCAGGGCAAAGGATGCATCGAAACCATGAGCGCTGAGATCATCAAAAAAAATCCCACCTACACCACGTGTTTCGTTTCGGTGTTTCAAATAGAAATACTCATCACACCATTTTTTATATTCAGCATAGGCCGTGTCGCTATGTGGCGCGAGCGCATCACGATTCACGCGATGGAAATGTTCGGCATCCTCTTCAAAGGGATAGTAGGGCGTTAAGTCCATACCGCCACCAAACCAAAAGATATCTTTTTGGTTCGAGCCTTCTGCCGCCTTGGCTACAAACATGCGCACGTTCATGTGCGTTGTCGGAATGTAAGGGTTGCGGGGGTGTAAAACCATCGAAACACCCATCGCTTCCCAAGGACGGCCAGCAACCTCGGGACGATGAAGCGTCGCAGAAGGTGGCAAGGTCATTCCTTTGACATGACTAAACAACACGCCTGCACGCTCAAACAGCGAACCGCCTTCAATGAGACGAGAGATACCCCCGCCTCCTTCGGCGCGAGTCCACTCATCGTATTGAAACGCTTCGCCACCCGCTATTTCAAGAGCGGTCACGACAGATTGCTGTAGGCCAAGCAGATAGTGACGCACTGCTGGCAAATCTACGATTGAATCGATGTTTGCATCCAAAGCGTGATGACTCATCCTTCAGGACTCCATGGCACGCCAGCCAATGTCGGTTCTGTATTGCGCGCCATTGAACTGGATTTGATTGACCACCTTGTAGGCCCTTTTTTGTGTGGCGCGCACCGTATCATCCAGCGCGGTGACACACAACACTCGACCGCCGCTTGTTTGGAGAAGTTGATTGTTGAGTGTCGTGCCTGCATGAAACACCACGCAATCTGAAGCTTCGGGAGGAATGCCGGTGATGGCATCGCCCAGACGAGGTGTACCAGGGTAGTTGTCGCTTGCCATGACAACACCGAGTGCCGTTCTAGGATCCCAGTCGATGCTTGCCTGGTCGAGCGTGCCATTGACGCCATGCTCAAAGACTGACACGAGTTCACTGCGGATACGCATCATGATGGGTTGGGTTTCGGGGTCACCCATTCTGCAGTTAAATTCGAGTACTTTTATCGGACAGCTCGCTTCATTGCCCTCACCGATCATCAAGCCGGCATATAAAAATCCCGTAAAGGGAATGCCGTCAGCGGCCATGCCTGTGATGGTCGGCTGGATCACCTCTCTCATGACGCGATCAAAAATGACCGGAGTGACGACTGGAGCGGGTGAGTAGGCGCCCATGCCGCCCGTATTGGGTCCTTGGTCGGCATCTTTGAGACGTTTGTGATCTTGGCTGGTCGCGAGAGGGAAAATGTTTTTACCATCGCATAAGACGATAAAGCTGGCTTCTTCGCCGAGCAGGCACTCCTCAATCACGACGCGCGCACCGGCAGCACCGAGAGAGCCGTCACCCAGCATGGCATCGACCGCTGCGTGGGCTTCGTCAAGGGTAGTGGCCACGACAACGCCTTTACCCGCGGCTAATCCATCGGCTTTGATGACGATCGGTGCGCCCTGAGCGTCTACATAACTGTGGGCAGCAGTCGGGTCGGTAAAGGTTTGGTAGGCAGCTGTTGGAATGCGATGGCGCACCATGAAGGCTTTGGCAAAGTCCTTGGAGCTTTCGAGCTGCGCGGCGGCGCGCGTGGGCCCGAAAATTTTGAGCCCTTGAGCGCGGAACGTATCAACGACACCTTGCGCTAAAGGCGCTTCGGGGCCTACCACCGTCAAAGCGATCTCATGCGCACGCACAAAATCCGCTAACGCTATTGGGTCGGACAGGGCGACATTAGAGGCGCCTTCCATCAATGCTGTACCACCGTTCCCTGGGGCAACATAGACATGCTCGACACGCTTGGATTGCAATAAACGCCAGGCCAATGCGTGCTCACGGCCACCAGAGCCAATAACAAGTAGTTTCATGCGAATTTAGTCCTGCTCATCCATCACGGCGTTGGTATAGACCTCTTGGACATCATCGAGTGACTCCAGAGCATCGAGTAGTTTTTGCATTTTGATCGCGTCATCACCCGTGAGCTCGACTTCGTTATTGGGTTTCATCACGATATCAGCCATCTCGGGGATCAGGCCTTTGGCTTGCAAGGCATCGCGCACCGCTGCAAAGGCTGTTGTGGCACAGGTGACTTCGATCACGCCTTCTTCGTCGGTCACGACATCGTCTGCGCCGGCATCAAGTGCGGCTTCCATCACGACGTCTTCTGAAGTGCCCGGCGCAAAGACAAACTGTCCACAATGCGTGAACATAAAGGCGACTGAACCCTCCTGACCGAGGTTGCCTCCATTTTTAGAAAGCGCATGACGAACGTCGGCGACCGTTCTGGTGCGATTATCCGTCATGCAGTCCACCACAACCGCTGCACCGCCCACGCCATAACCTTCGTAACGGATCTCGTCGTAGTTGGCGCCATCAGCTCCACCGGCACCGCGCGTGATCGCACGCTGAATGTTGTCTTTGGGCATATTGGCCGCGGTGGCCTTGTCCCAAGCCATGCGCAACCTCGGGTTTGCATCAGGATCGGCACCGCCCGCACGGGCGGCAACGGTGACTTCACGAATGATTTTGGTCCAAAGTTTTCCGCGTTTGGCATCCTGGCGACCTTTACGGTGCTGGATATTGGCCCATTTGCTGTGTCCGGCCATAGTTTTCCTGCAATTAATGGAGGTAAAACCGCATTTTACCTTGCGTACGATATAAACTCATGCGTTGTGAAATCTTCAATGTTTTGCATTTCCCTATTTTTTGCCTGGAGCATGTATGAGCAATCTAGTTAAAGCCATTCGTATTGAAAAAAACGGCGGACCTGAGGTCTTGCAACTTGTTCAGGTCGAGGTTCCAGCTCCAGGCGACAACGAAATTACGATTCAACAGCATGCTGCTGGGTTGAACTTCATCGATATCTATTTCCGTGACGGTCTGTACAAGAGTCCCCTCCCACATGGTTTGGGTTTTGAAGGCGCAGGGATCGTGACAGCGGTCGGCAAAGCCGTGACGCGTTTCAAAGAAGGCGATCGAGTCGCCTATGGCCAAAGCCCGATTGGCGCGTATGCACAAGCACGTAATGTGCCCGCCGCTCAGGTTGTCAAGTTGCCAGAAGGGATTAGCTTCGAAGAGGCCGCTGCGATGATGCTCAAAGGCCTGACTGTTCAATATCTGTTGCGCCAGACATATCGGATCAAAGAAGGCGAAACCATTTTGTTTCACGCCGCTGCTGGTGGTGTCGGCCTGATCGCTTGTCAGTGGGCTAACGCTCTTGGCGTGAAGGTCATTGGAACGGCGTCCAGTCCTGAAAAAGCAGCGCTTGCAAAGGCACATGGTGCTTGGGAAGTCATTGATTATTCAAAGGAAAATGTCGCCGAGCGTGTGCTTGAGCTGACCGGTGGTAAGAAAGTGCCCGTGGTCTATGATGGCGTTGGCAAGGATACTTGGATGACTTCACTTGATAGCTTGCAGCCACGTGGTTTGATGGTGAGCTATGGCAATGCTTCAGGTCCAGTCGAAGGCGTTGCGTTAGGTATTTTGGCTGCTAAGGGATCGTTGTATGTGACCCGTCCTACCTTAGCCGTGCACGTCAATACACCTGAAAAAATGCAGGCTGCCGCTGACGAGTTGTTTGAAATGGTCTTGGCCAAAAAGATCAAAATTCGTATTGATCAGCGTTACCCACTTGAGCAAGCAGGCGAGGCGCAAGCAGCCTTAGCGTCCCGCAAGACAACAGGTGCAACGATTTTCACGCTGAATTAATGATCCACGCACTCGCGTGATAAGACTCGAGTTTTACGTAAAAAAGCCTGCTGGGATGTTGCTCCGGCAGGCTTTTTTATTGGCAAACACTTTTTTGGCGAAGCGGCCCCTTTTAGACTGACTTGTTGGCCTCATGATGGTAGCGGGTCACAAGTTCGACTTCATTTTTTGAACCCAAGACGACACCAACTCGCTGATGCAGGCTCGTAGGTT
>JBIKOQ010000147.1:0-4992 GCA_044357955.1 Burkholderiaceae bacterium
CAATCAGCGAGGCGAGAGGCATGACCGCGACACATCCAATGTCCTCAAGCATGCGGCACTGCACAGGATCGTCGGTGCAATAGACCATTACGTCAAAGCCATCGGCGACGAGAGTTTTCGCGGCGGCGAGTGTCTCGGGCATATTGGGAAACAAGGTATGTGAATCGCCGAGGACTTCGAGCTTGACGAGTCGATGTCCGTCAAGCAGTTCGCGCGCGAGCCGCAGGGTGCGGACGGCATCTTCGGCGCTATAGCAACCCGCCGTATTTGGCAGCAGGGTGAATTGGTCGGGCGGCAAATGCTCAAGCAGGCTGGGCGCGTTGGCGTGTTGACCGATATTGGTACGACGGATCGCCACCGTAATGATTTCTGCACCGCTGGCGTCAATCGCCAAGCGGGTTTGTTCGAAATCCTGATATTTACCGGTGCCGACGAGGAGCCGAGATTGATAGGCCTTGCCTGCGATGACCAGCGGGTCGTTGGGGGAGTTCTTCATAAGCCTTCTCGGTTGAATGACGTCACCCGCTATTTTCGGGCTTGTTGAATCATGCTGCAAATCGCTTGCGCAGCCTCGATGAGTCTTGGGCCGGGACGATAGAGTACATCCGAATCCATCACATAGACGTGCCCGGCGAGGGCTGCAGGCAAATTCAGGCGCGTCCAGAACTGTTGTGCTGTGGGATCCAAGGTGGGTTGTTCCGGGGCACCGGCCCTCCCGAGCAAAATGAGCTCTGGGCGCTGCGCCAGCACGCTTTCAGCGCTGATTTTAGGCGCGATCGCCGTTGCAGAACCAAAAATATTGATGCCACCGCAGGCTTGAACGACTTGCGACAATAAATGTGTCCGGTTGAGGGTGTATTCGGGCGTTTCTCCGACTTGTAAAAAGACGCGCACAGGCGCACCGGCGAGAGATGTGGATTTTAAAGGCTCAAGTAGCGCTCGGAGCGCAGACGCACGCGTCCTGGCGATATCCTGCGTGTCAAAAAGAACGCCTAATTTTTCAATGGTGTTGGGTATGTCGTTGAGCGTCTTGGGGGCGCTTAAAAATGAGGGTGTATTCAGACTATGGAGTGTTGAAAATTGCGATGCTTGCCAGCCAATCAGTAAATCGGGTTGGAGGCGTAAAAGCCGCTCTGGCTCGGGCTGCAAGCCCGTACCAATCCGCGGCAAACTGCGGGCTGCTGTGGGAAAGTCGCTGGCGTCGACCGTGGCGGCGAGGGTCGCGCCACCACCTGCTGCAAAAACGAGCTCGGTGGCATGGGGTGAAAGCGTGATGACGCGACGCGCAGGTTCAGACAGATGAACGCTCACGCCGCGATCATCTGTCACCCTGATTTGAGCAAAGGCTTGGGAGAGGATGGCCAAACAGGCCACTACACCCACGATCACCCTGAATGTGTTTTTCAACACGTCATATTGCTCCAAACGCTACATTTTCAGCGCCAAGTTAACAAACACGTTCGAGCCCGGCGAAGCGTAGCCCTGCACGAGGGTGTATTGCTTGGCAAAGACGTTGTTCCAGCGTACCTGGACCTCGGTGTTCTCTGTGAGGGGATAACTGCCCACGAGATTCATCAGGCTGTAGCCACCCAGCGTATCACTCGTGAGTGCGTCTTGACGCTGACTGGTGACGAAAAACTCACCGCTTAGCCGTGCGCGACCCAAGCTTTGATCTACGGCCATTTTAAACACGCGTTGCGCGCGTTGCGGTAACAGCTCCCCCGTTGTGGCATTGCGTGGATTGGACCAATCGAAGCTGCCTTTCACCAGAGTATTGCGACCGATCTTTTGTGAGCCGGTCAATGTGATGCCCGTGATTAACGCCTGATCAATGTTCATCGGTGTATAGGGAGAAAATACATTACCCGGAATCGTTGGTTCGTTCAAAATGAGATTGTCGATGTTGTTGCGATAAAGCGTGAGGCCAAGTTGGGTGTGATCAGTGGTGTAGTTGAGTCCCGCTTCAATGTTTTGCGAACGTTCAGGTTTTAGGGTGGGATTACCTAAAAAGGAGGGCGTAACGGGCCAATAAAGCTCATTGAAGTTTGGGGCCCTAAAGCCTGTGTTGGCGCCGATGCTCGCCTTCCAGCGTGGCGTCAGCGCAAGACCATAGCTCAGGCTGCCCGTGGTGACGTTGCCGAACTGTGAGCTGTCATCGTTGCGAACGCTTGCTTGCACGGACTGTGGGCCCCAGGTGCCGCGATAAATCGCCAAGAGCGAGTTGGTAAAGCGCGCGGTTTGCTGATAGTTGACGACGCCAGGCGAAATATTATCGACCAGGGAGCCATCGACTTGTTGATCGAGTCTTTCAAAGGCCAGGCTGACGATTTGCGTCGGTGAAAACGTTAAATCGTTTTGCCAGACATACTGACTTTGATTGGTTTTGAAATGTTGCCGACCATCTGGCGTGTTGTAGAAATTTTGCGAGGCATCGACGTTGATGGTTTTGTAGGTATCCGTGCTTAAGCTGGCTCTAAGTGTGCTGGTCCAAAACGAGGAAATGACATTTCGACTCGTCAGGATGTTGTTGCTTAGTGTCTGAATCCCGCGGTCTCCAAAGAAAGGCGCGCCCATATCGTAGCTGCCATTGACTTTGGACTGATAGGTCTGAAAGCTTAAGGTTTGTCCAGGTTTCCAGGTGTATCCGAGTGAGCCACCCAGATTGCTGCGGTAGTATGAATCACTGTCTGGATTTTGATAATAATTGGATGAGGTGGTGGCACTGAAGCCGCTGCTCTGACCATAGCCACCAAACAAACTGTATGTCCAACCGTCTTTGGCGCCGGAAAATCCCGCATCGTATTGGGTCGAAGCATAGGTGCCAACACCGGCATTGGCGTAGGCCGAAAAGGGTCGGTCGGTCTCGCTGCGCGTAATGATGTTGACCACGCCACCGATCGCGTCCGCACCATACAAGCTGCTGCTAGTGCCCCGCACGATTTCGATACGCTCAATACTGTTGAGCGGAATCGCATTGAGCGGAGGCAGCCCGTTGGTGGCGTTATTGACGCGTACGCCATCAATCAAAATCAGCGATTGGTTACTGTTGGTGCCGCGAATATTGATCGTGCTGACGGTTTGCGGGCCGCCTAAGTTGACACTTTCGATGCTGTGCGCACGCGCGAGCGCATCCGAGAGCGTACCGTTGGGAAGCGTATCGAGCGTTTCCCGGGAAATCACACTGTTGTCGCCCAGGGTTTGCGAGAGTGGTTCAGGTGCGCGCGCCGGGGTGACCACAATAGTGGCGAGTTGCGGGACAGGGGTCGTGGCTGTCGATGCTACGGGTTGTGCCAGTGCGTGGGTTGTGGTGAGTGCTGTCAGTATGGTCAGTGCGGAGAGCCCAAGCCTTGAGGGAAAAGCCTTAGAGGTTGCAAGGGCAATAGACGTGCGCCCGGGGGTCGCCCGGTTGGGAGAATGGTGCATGAAAAACCTCGTAGTGATGTGCGTCCCCGCACATCCTGAACGTTCAAAAGAAAGGATGAAGAACACCCTTTCCACTCAAACTGGCCGGTATCGGGCTGGCGTCAGGCGGACTTCAGTGTTGAAGGACCGGACGTTGACCGTTGCGGGGGCAGCACAGGCACGAGGATCCGTTTGGATCGCTCTCCCTGTTTCCCGTTTAACTTTCCCAATGCGCAGTCTTGCTTGTGGCAAGACCGTTTTCGCACCGAAAGCACCAATTCTGGTATTACTGTATCACGGCATCCCTTTTGTTAAACTAACGGGCTATCTCACTGCATAACCATCATGACCTATCCCAGCTTGCCGTACCCCATCGAGAGTTACACCCGAGGCGCGGCCTTTGCACGAGCATTGGCCGAGCGCATCATGATTCTCGACGGTGCGATGGGCACCATGATTCAGACTTACAAATTGTCGGAGTCTGATTTTCGGGGCAGTCGTTTCGCAAACCATGGCAAAGATGTCAAAGGCAACAATGAATTGTTGTCCCTTGTACGTCCCGACATCATTCAGGCGATTCATGAAGGGTATCTTGAGGCTGGCGCCGATGTTGTGGAAACCAATACGTTTGGTGCGACCACGATTGCCCAAGGTGATTACGACTTACCCGAGCTCGCGTATGAGTTGAATCTAGAGTCGGCGCGTTTGGCACGCGCGGCTTGCGATCAATTCAGCACCCCTGAGCGGCCCCGCTTTGTCGCGGGTGCCTTGGGGCCACAACCCAAGACAGCCTCCATTTCTCCTGATGTGAACGACCCGGGCGCGCGCAATGTGACGTTTGACGAGCTGCGCGTGGCCTATGTCGAGCAGCTCAACGGCTTACTCGATGGTGGTGTTGATCTGATTTTGATCGAAACGATTTTTGATACGCTGAATGCCAAGGCGGCAATCTTTGCAGTCGAAGAGGTCTTCGAAGCGCGCGGCGAACGCCTGCCCGTCATGGTGTCCGGTACCGTGACCGATGCCTCGGGTCGTATCTTGTCAGGTCAGACCGTCGAGGGTTTCTGGAACTCTGTGCGACATGCGCGTCCGATTACGATCGGTCTGAATTGCGCACTAGGAGCGGCGTTGATGCGCCCCTATATCGCCGAGCTTGCCAAGATTTGTGACACCTATGTGTGCGTATATCCGAACGCGGGCTTGCCCAATCCGATGAGCGAAACAGGTTTCGACGAAACGCCTGCGGATACCTCGGCCTTGCTTGAGGAGTTTGCGAGCTCAGGGTTGGTCAACGTGGCGGGAGGCTGTTGCGGCACGACGCCTGAGCATATCAAGGCGATCGCGGACAAAGTATGTAGCCTACCGGTGCGCATCGTTCCCGAGATTCCTATCAAGACCCGTTTGTCGGGCCTCGAAGCATTGAATATCGATGGTGAAACCCTGTTCGTCAACGTGGGTGAGCGCACCAACGTGACCGGCAGCAAAATGTTTGCCCGCTTGATTCGTGAGGAAAAATACGACGAAGCGGTTGCTGTCGCGCGACAGCAGGTCGAGAGCGGTGCGCAGATCATCGATATCAACATGGACGAA
>JBIKOQ010000148.1:0-4985 GCA_044357955.1 Burkholderiaceae bacterium
GTAGAAAAGCTCATTGCCAACCTCGACATCGAACATGGGAAAGTACTCGCTCATGGGTGAGGCGAGCGTACTCATGGTCAGGTGATAGTTGTGCATCTGACCGGCATGAGGAATCACCGGTACGCTATAAGCTTCGCAGAGCGCATTGATTTTATGTGCGGCGGTAATGCCGCCTACGCGGTTGGTGTCGTATTGGACAACGGAAACAGCTTTGCGATCGAGCAGTTGCTTAAAACCGTAAAGAGAAAACTCGTGCTCTCCGCCAGAAATCGGGATGCTGGTCAGCTGATTGAGCTCAGCATAGCCATCGATATCGTCGGCAATGACTGGCTCTTCGAGCCAGCGCGGCGCATACTTTTCCAGTTTGGGGAGCATGCGTTTTGCATACTCAAGATTCCACCCCATATAGCACTCGAGCATGAGATCGGTATCGTCACCGATCACCTCGCGCACTGCGGCGACGGACTTGAGATTTTCGACGACACCTTGCTGTAAGTGGGCGGGTCCGTAGCCAAAGCGCATTTTAAAGGCCTTGAAACCTTGGTCGAGAAAGGTCTGCGCTTCTTTTTGCATTTCATTTAAGTCAGTGCGGTAAAGCTTGGAGTAATAGCAGGGTATTTTTTCTTTGGTGCGACCGCCGAGTAATTTGAATACGGGCTTATTGACGCTTTTGCCAAGAATGTCCCAGATGGCTAGGTCGATGGCAGAAATCGCGGCCATGGCCACGCCTTTACGTCCCCAGGCATGCGTGCCGCGATACATTTTTTGCCACAGATATTCGTAGTCCCAAGGATCTTCGCCGATCACCATGGCGGCGAGGTATTCGTCGATGATGGCTTTGGCGATCTTGGGTGCGAGCGCGACGTTACCGAGACCGACAATGCCATTGTCAGTCTCGATTTCGACGACCGTCCACGAATGGAAACGGAAGGTACTCATGGTTTCATTTTTTGAGTACACCAAGTCCATGGCGTTTGAACAAAAGTTACCCTGAGGCGGAACGGTTTTACCTTTCCATTCAAATACACGGGCGCGGACGGCTTTGATCTTCATAAAAACACTTCCTGTGCAGCTTTTAAAAAATTAATTGACTTGAATGTTGTTCTTTTTAATCACGTCGGCATAACGCTTGTTTTCAGCATCGTGAAACGCTTTGAATTGCGCTTGCGACATGGGCTGAATCGTTGCGCCGATCGTTTCCAAGCGTTTGGCAGTGTCGGGCATGTTGAGCACTTTGTTCACATCCGCGTTGACTTTGTTGATCACTGCGGCAGGTGTTTGCGCGGGCATATAAACGCCGTACCAGGCACTCATCACCAAGGGTACGCCAGCTTCTTTCATCGTCGGGGTATCGGGCAGCTGGGGGTTGCGTGCATCGCTTGCAACGCCGAGTGCTTTGAGTTTGCCACCGCGGATCTGTGGCAATGCCGAGGACATGGTTTCGAAGGCGTATTGAACCTGTCCGGCGATCAGATCAATCATGGCAGGACTGCTGCCCTTGTAAGGAACGTGAACGGCATTGACGCCAGCCAGATCTTTGAAGAGTTCGGCCGCGATATGCTGTGTGCTGCCTGCACCGCTCGAGGCAAAGTTCAGTTGACCGGGTTTGCTCTTAAGCAGTTTGACCAGGTCTTGCACGCTGTTGACGGGGCTATTGGCTGCGACAACGAGTACGTTAGGCACGGAGCCGGTAAAAGCGACGGGGATGAGATCTTTTGCGTTGTCGTAGTTGAGCTTGAGCAGGTGCGGTGCGATGGCTTGCGCGGTCGACACGCCCATCAGCATGGTTTGGCCATCGGTTGATTTGGCCGTCACGTCAGCTGCAAGTGTGTTTGAAGCGCCAGGTCTGTTTTCAACCACCACGGTTTGGCCCCACATCGGTGTGAGTTTGTCTGCGACGGCTCGGGCCATCTGATCTGTACCACCGCCGGGTGAGGCGCCGACGAGTAACTTAACGGGTTTAGTGGGCCACTCTTGTGCGAGGGCGGGGGCGCCGATCGACACGGCCAGGCCCAGCAGCAAGGTATTGATAAGTTTAATTTTCACGGGGGTCTCCTGATTCCGTTGTTGGACTTACCCCCACATACTAGAAGCTGAATTGATTCACGTAAAATGAAAGTTAATGATTAATTGATAACTATTGGATATCAATTCGAGTTGAAGTAATCAGTCCCGCCGCCACAGCGAATCAGGATGCTGTGCGGCTTTATTCAGGCAGCGTGCCAGGATAAAGAGCAAGTCTGATAGTCGATTTAGGTACTGTTGCGGCAGGGGACCCATCGGCGTCTCGTGATGCAAGGCCACCACCGAGCGTTCGGCGCGGCGGCAAACGCTTCGGGCAACGTGCGCAAGCGATGCGGCACGCGTACCACCCGGAAGGATAAATTCTTTGAGTGGTTCGAGCCGCGCATTGAAGGCGCTGATCTGTTGATCCAGATACGCGACTTGTTCGGCTTTCATCAAAAAATAACCCGGTACGGCCAGTTCGCTACCCAGGTCAAATAAAACGTGTTGGGCGGGGGCGATGGCCGAGGCAATGTCTGCAGGAACGTCATCGGCGAGCAACACACCCAGGCAGCTATTGAGCTCGTCCACATCACCCATGGCTTGGACGCGTGCGCTATCCTTGAGGACGCGTGTGCCGTCACCTAGGCCCGTTGAGCCATCGTCTCCGGTACGTGTCGCGATGATCGAGAGTCGAGTACTCATATTTTTCCTTAGAGTACGTAGCGGGCCAAGTCTTGACTGGCTGCGGCTTCTGCGAGCTGATCGTTGACATAGCGTGCATCAATCACGATCGTCTGACCGCTGCTGCTGGTGGCGTCAAAGGACAAGTCCTCTAACAGTTTTTCCATGACCGTATAGAGTCTGCGAGCGCCGATGTTTTCAGTGCGTTCGTTGACGTCAAAGGCGAGTTCGGCCAAGCGAGCGACTCCCTCCTCGGTGAAATTCAAATGCACTTCTTCAGTGGCGAGCAAGGCCGTATATTGCTTGGTCAGCGAAGCATCGGTTTCGCACAAAATCTGTACGAAATCTTTTGCAGTCAGTGAGTCGAGCTCGACACGGATCGGAAAGCGGCCTTGAAGCTCTGGGATCAGGTCCGAAGGACGCGAAAGGTGAAAAGCGCCCGAGGCGATAAACAAAATATGATCGGTGCGGATCATGCCGTACTTGGTCGTGACGGTCGTGCCCTCGACCAAGGGCAGCAGATCGCGTTGCACACCTTGGCGAGAGACATCAGCGCCACCTGATTCTTGACGAGCGGCGATCTTGTCAATTTCATCTAGAAAGACGATACCGTGCTGCTCGACTTTTTGTATCGCGACAGTGCGGATGTCTTCTTCGTTCACGCGCTTGGCGGCTTCTTCGTCAACCAAGAGTTTGAAGGCTTCTTTGACGGTCATTTTGCGTGACTTGGTTTTATCACGCGACAGGCCGGCGAACATACCCTTGAGCTGTTCGGCCATGTCTTCCATGCCGGGTGGGGTCATGATGTCCATTTGCGGCGTGGGTTGCGCAACTTCGATCTCGATTTCGGTCGCATCGAGGTGACCCTCGCGCAAACGCTTGCGAAAGGTTTGGCGTGTGGCGGTCTCTTCACGGATCGGCGAGCCGTCTGCCGCGCGGGGAGGAGTAAGCAGCACATCAAGAATGCGATCCTCGGCAGAGTCTTCGGCCAGGGTGCGCACGCGTTTCATTTCTTGTCCACGGGTCTGCTTGACGGCGATCTCCGCGAGGTCACGAATGATGGTGTCTACATCGCGACCGACGTAGCCGACTTCGGTGAATTTGGTGGCTTCGATTTTGATGAAAGGCGCATCGACGAGCTTGGCGAGTCGGCGAGCGATCTCAGTTTTACCCACGCCCGTGGGACCGATCATCAATATGTTTTTAGGATGGATCTCGTGACGCAGGGGCTCGGCGACCTGCTGGCGACGCCAGCGATTACGCAGCGCGACGGCGACAGAGCGCTTGGCACGATGCTGTCCGACGATATATTTGTCCAGTTCGGACACGATCTCGCTAGGTGTCATGGTGGAGGCTGACATGCTTATTCCAGTGTTTCAATCAAGTGTTGTTGATTGGTGTAGATGCAAAGGTCACCGGCTATTTCGAGTGACTGTTTGACAATGACCTCGGGCGCGAGTTCGGTATGGCGCAACAGTGCCATCGCGGCGGACTGCGCATAAGCACCGCCAGAGCCGATCGCAGCGAGTCCGTTTTCAGGCTCGAGCACGTCACCATTGCCAGTGAGTACCAGCGTATGTTCGCGGTCGGCGACGATCAGCATGGCTTCGAGTCGGCGCAGCACGCGATCGGTGCGCCAGTCGCGCGTGAGTTCGACGGCTGAACGCATGAGATTTCCTTGATGCTTTTCTAGCTTGCCTTCGAAGCGCTCTTGAAGCGTAAACGCGTCTGCAGTCGCACCTGCAAAGCCCGCAAGGATTTTGTCATGATAAAGACGACGGATTTTGCGCGCCGTACCTTTGATGATGATGTTGCCCAGTGTGACCTGGCCATCGCCCCCAAGTGCGACGCGGTTGCCGCGACGAACGCAGACAATAGTGGTGCCGTGAAATTGTTCCATGTGTGTACTTTGATAGAGAGTCGAGCTTAAAGTCAACAAGGGCACACTCGTGATCTCGCAAGTGTGCCCTGGTGTGAGTCAGTCCTGTGGTGAGTCCAGCGGTTCGGGCTGACTTAGTCACCAAACATTTTTTGTCGCATTTCCCGACGCTCTTGCGCTTCTAGAGAGAGTGTCGCAGTAGGACGTGCGAGCAGTCGACGCAAACCAATCGGTTCGCCTGTTTCTTCGCACCAACCATAGTCACCGCTATCAATACGCAAGATGGATTGCTGAACTTTTTTCAGCAACTTACGTTCGCGATCACGGGTACGTAATTCGAGTGCATGTTCTTCTTCGATCGTCGCACGGTCGGCCGGGTCGGGCACAAATTGCGTTTCACGCAAATGCTCCGTAGTGG
>JBIKOQ010000149.1:0-4979 GCA_044357955.1 Burkholderiaceae bacterium
AGACCGATCAAGACACCGGCGGTCAGATAAAACTCCATTTCAGTACTCGCCAAGCGCGTCCCCACCAAACCAAGCGCATACAGCACAATGGACAGTGCGATCGTTCGTCCCGATCCTAAGCGATCGGCCATCATGCCCGCGCCAATCGCACCGAAACCCCACACCAGATTTTGTATCGCAAAGGCGAGCGAAAACACCTCGCGCCCCCACCCTCGCTCAAGTCCCATCGGCTGGATAAACAAACCGATCGTGGCACGAATGCCCATTGCCAACAGCACAATGAAGGTTCCCATCAGGATCGTTCTGAACGCAAGCGGATTATCAAGCAGTTTGCCTGGATCGTTTGCCGTGCTGTTTGTTGTTGTCATGAGCGAATCAAAAAAAGGCTGGTGGCGCCGCCGAGACGAATCGAACGTCCGACTCCCTTCTTAGGAGGAAGGTACTCTATCCACTGAGTTACGGCGGCGTGTTGTGTAGTTTAGCAAGTGTTGAACAAGTCCTTTAACCGCGCGGGTGATGCTGCGCGTGCAAGCTCTTTAAGCGCTCGCGTGCGACATGCGTGTAGATTTGCGTCGTCGAAATATCCGCATGGCCAAGCAACATTTGCACCACGCGCAAGTCTGCACCATGATTGAGCAAATGCGTGGCGAAGGCGTGTCTCAAGACGTGAGGGGATAAGGGCGCGCGCACACCCGCGAGCACAGCGTATTTTTTAATTAATAACCAAAACGATTGGCGTGTCATCGGCATCCCTCGCGCAGTCACGAACATCGCCGGGCTCGTACGTGGCCCCAGCAAGACAGGCCTCGCCTCCTTCATGTAGGTGGCGATCCAATGCGCGGCCTCGGCGCCCAGTGGCACGAGGCGATCTTTACCTCCCTTGCCTTGCACCACTCTCAGCACACCGTCAGACAAGCTGACTTCCATAACACCCACGCTGACGAGTTCGGATACCCGCAAGCCTGTGGCATACAAGACCTCAAGCATGGCGCGATCACGCAAACCTCTAGGCGTATGCACAGGAGGCTGTTTGAGCAGCGCCTCGACTTGGTTTTCAGAGAGCGTTTTAGGGATGCGCAAAGGCTGGCGGGCTGTCATCAATTGCAAACAAGGATCGATCGAGACACGCTGATGGCGAATGGCCCAGAGGTAATATCGGCGAAGGGTTGCGAGTCGACGATTCGCCGTACTCGGTTTGGAATGCGCATGCAACGCGGCAAACCAAGACTCAATATCAGCACCAGTCACCGCATCCAACGCGATGGCACGCTCGAGCTGCAACCACTGCTCAAACGCACACAGATCACGGCGGTAAGCCGAGAGCGTGTTGGCCGCCAGACCGTCTTCGAGCCAAACGGCATCGATAAACGCGCTGATAGCGCTTGATTCCTGAGTACGCATGAAGGATGCAATAACGCGAAATGAGGAATTAATAGTAGCATTCACCACCATTGCAATTTGACCGTGCTCAACCAGAAAAACAATCTTGATGCCCCAGTCGCCTCTCAACACTTTCACACTCGATCTACCCGACGAAGCCGCAACAGATCGGCTCGGACAGGCACTTGCCCTCGTCGCGGCAGACCTGCTAGCGGCCGCGGACAGCTTACATCCCGGGGCACAAGCGGGCGGGCGCATTCACCTGCAAGGCGACCTCGGTGCAGGTAAGACTTCCTTAGTAAGAGCTTTTTTGCGAAAGTGCGGGGTTTCTGGGCGAATAAAGAGCCCAAGTTACGCACTACTTGAATCTTATGAAGTTTCTAACTTATACTTGTATCATCTTGATTTTTATAGATTTAGCGATCCCACAGAATGGTTAGATGCTGGATTTCGGGATTTACTCAATGATCGCGCACTTGTTTTGATCGAATGGCCAGAGCGCGCGGGCGACTATTTAGGGCATCCGGATTTATTAATCCATTTGTTTTACGCCGACCAAGGTCGACGAGCAACGCTAAGTGCATACACAGTAAAAGGGCTTCAATGGATCGACGCACTGCCTCAGATCAGAAAGGACTCTCAGCCACGCTGAAAGCGCCTGCCCGTCGTCGTTTGTTAGGCGCTGCCACGATTTTACTTTTACCCGTCATCCCTCGCGTCGCAATGGCAGCCAAGCTCCTTGCTGTACGCACCTGGCCCGCGGATGATTACACCCGAGTCACGCTCGAGCTCGATAGCGAGTTGCGCGCCGAACATTTCACCCTCGAAACCCCCAATCGCTTGGTCGTGGACATCCAAGGGATGGAAATGAACCCCGCACTCAATGACTTAGTGCGCAAAGTTCGGCCCGACGATCCGTTTATCAGCTCGCTGCGCGTGGCGCAGAATCGCGCCAATGTGATTCGAATTGTTTTTGATTTAAAACAGGCCATCGCACCACAGGTTTTTACGCTCAAGCCCGTGGGTGACTATAAGTTTCGCCTCGTGCTCGATCTATACCCGAAAGTCGCGCAAGATCCACTCGCAGCGCTGCTGAAAAAAATGCCGCAAAAAAAGTTGGACGAAGATCCACTTGCACGCGTACTAAGCGACATCAGTAAAAATCCCAAGGGTACAGGTATGGCAGCCATCCCTGTGATTCCCGAATCAATTGCCCCGCCTATTGCGCCAAGCCGAAGTCCAAGCGCAAAGCCGACACCACTCGGTCGTCGTCGCATGGTCACGATCGCTGTCGATGCTGGGCACGGCGGAGAGGATCCGGGCGCGATTGGCAAAGGTGGCACAAGAGAAAAAGACGTGGTGCTGGCGATCGCCATCAAACTCAAAGCACGAATTGATGCGACGCCAGGCATGCGGGCCTTCTTAACCCGTGATGGCGATTTTTTTGTGCCTCTACATGTTCGTGTTGAAAAAGCACGTCGAGTCAAAGCGGATCTTTTTGTATCCGTGCATGCTGATGCATTTCCGCGCCCCACTGCAGGCGGAAGCTCTGTCTACGTCCTGTCGGAACGCGGTGCTTCAAGTACCGCAGCTAAATGGTTGGCTGAAAAAGAAAACTCTTCCGACCTGATCGGCGGGATCAATATTCAAACTCAAAACAATCAAGTCGCAAAAATTTTGATTGATTTGTCCACCTCGGCCCAAATTAAAGACTCGACGCAACTCGCGTCTACCATGCTGGATCAACTGCGCGGTGTTTATCGACTGCACAAGCCACAGGTTGAAAGCGCTGGTTTCGCCGTCCTGCGCGCGCCGGATATGCCCTCGGTGCTGGTAGAAACAGCCTTTATTAGCAACCCAACCGAAGAACAACTGCTGCGCAGCCCACAAACGCAAGAGCGCTTTGCCGTTGCCATCAATAATGGCATTCAGCAGTTTTTCAGAGCAAATCCGCACCTAGCCAGCACAGGCTAATGATGTCGTCGCGTCGCCCTATCTGCGCCCTACCCGATTTACTCGTGAGTCAAATCGCTGCGGGTGAAGTGATCGAACGCCCCGCTTCCGTTCTCAAAGAATTGGTGGAGAATGCTGTCGATGCGGCCGCTCAAACTGTTGAAATCAGACTCGAGGCGGGGGGCATCAGAAGAATTGCTGTGATAGATGATGGGGGCGGAATCGAGAAACACGAACTCGCTCTTGCGCTAACGCGTCACGCCACGAGCAAGATCAGCTCGCTCGAAGAACTCGAGTCCGTCCATTCGATGGGCTTTCGCGGCGAAGCGCTCGCATCGATCGCAGCAGTCTCCCAACTCACGCTAATTTCTCGGACCAAAGACGCTGAGCATGCTTGGTGCCTCGAGCCTGGCATGCTAGAGGCGACAGCGGCTTCTGGTGCATTGGGTACGACGGTTGAGGTTAAATATTTATTCGATCGCGTACCAGCAAGACGTAAATTTTTACGCGCGGAGGCTACTGAATTTGGCCATTGTATCGATGCGATTGAACGCATTGCTCTCGCCTTTCCTGAGGTCGGATTTCGCGTCTTCCACAACGATCGCGCCGTGCGTCAATGGCTTCCCACCTCTGCCCTCAAACGTATCAGCGATGTGTTGGGCGCAGAATTCAACGAACACGGCATCGAAGTCAATGCGCAAGGTGGTTTGATTTCACTCATGGGCATTGTCACCCGTCCTACCGCGGCCCGCGCCCGCGCAGATCGTCAGTTTTTATTTGTCAACGGGCGTCATGTTCGGGATCGCACGGTTTCGCATGCGATACGAAGTGCTTATGCCGATGTGCTGCACGGAGATCGGCAGCCTGCCTTTGTACTTTTTCTTCAGGTGGATCCGGCTGCCGTTGATGTCAATGTTCATCCAGCTAAACACGAAGTGCGTTTTCGCGACTCTGGTGCCGTACATCGCTTTGTTCAACAGACGGTGACGCAAGCGTTAGCGGGTGTCGCTGGCGCACAGAGCGTATCTGCGGCTGAGATAGACACCTCTTATGATGCTAGACCGGCGACCGATTCTACTTTTGTACCCACTGCATTCGCAGTCCCAAACTCTAGCGCAACGTCTTGGCAAGCTACGACTCAGCGCGCATTTCAACTGCGCGAAGCAGGCCAAGCCAACTCCACCTCGCCCCAAGCATGGCAGACCCTGTACGCGCCACTCGATGAACCTGCACCAGACTGGCCATTGGGCCGCGCACTCGCTCAAGTGCATGGCATTTATATTTTGGCCCAGACCAAGTCAGGACTTGCATTGATCGATATGCACGCCGCACATGAAAGAGTGGTGTATGAACAATTGAAAAAAGCGCTTGATACACAAACACTGCCTCAACAAAGCCTGTTGGTTCCTGTGGTATTTCGTGTCACTGAAAAAGAGCTCGCACTCGCCCAAGAGTACGGAAGGGAAATAGAAACATTAGGCTTTGAAATGGCCGCCATGGGCCCGCAAACCATGGCGCTGCGGGCCGTTCCTGCAATGCTCGCGCGCGGCGATCTGGAAGCGCTTGCGCGAGGCGTCTTGCGCGATCTTGAACAGATTGGCGCGAGTCAGCTTTTAACCGAACAACGCAACACCTTACTGGCAACC
>JBIKOQ010000150.1:0-4955 GCA_044357955.1 Burkholderiaceae bacterium
AGTGCGCCGATCTGTGGGCTCTGGAGGGGTGCCGTTCCAGCGCTTGCGATTTTCGTGATCAAAGTTCCATTGTCCTTCGACGGGTTTCTTTGCATCCAGCATGAGAACCTTGTGTTTGGTCCGCATCTGACGGTAAAAACGTTCCATCAGCCAGCTTTTCTGACCTTTAAAGAGCGCTCCAGCCTCGTGACGGGTGGTGAAAAAATGTTCGCTGTCGCACATCTCCACCGGGATCTTTAAGTATTGACAAAAGGTTTCAAGTTGCGCATCCAAGCGCCACTCGTCCGGTTGTTGATATTCAAAGCGCGTACATGTGTATTGCTTGAATAACTTTTCAAGGTTGAGCGTCAGAGATTGCGAGTTTGCAGGATCATGAATGGCGAGGTAATGCACACGATGACCTTGAGACTCAAGCAGCGCAGCCAAGTCACGCATTCCTGCGAAAATCGCCAGGATCTTTTGAGCATGATGCACCACATAGTCTGTTTCTTGACGCATCTCCATCAAGGTATAGACGACATTGTGGTCTACCTTAGAAAACCAGCTGTGTGTGGGATTCAGTTGGTCACCCAGGACTAAGCGAAGTGTTGTCATCTCTGTGCCCATTGTTCGCGATAGAGTCCCTTGGGGTCATGTTCTAGCGCTTGTTTGTCCATATTCATTCGTCGACCGCCTCTTGGATCCGTGCCCAGACCTGCGATATAGAGCCAGTTTCCTTGATTGCTATAGACGTCGTAATCCAGAAGTTGTGACTCAAACCAGGCTGCACCGGCTCTCCAGTCTATTCTTAAGTCGTAAATCAAATAGCTTGCGACAATTTGGCGCATGCGGTTAGACATCTTTCCAGTCGTGGCGAGTTCGTTCATTCCCGCATTGACGAGGGCATTTTTTGTCCTGCCCTGTGTCCATTGCTCAAAGAGTTTGAGTGCAATGCCACTCTTGGGCTCAGCAAGGCTTGGCGACTCACTGCCAGGCTCAGGCTTGCGCAGGCCTTCTCGTACATAAAGCGCGCGACCGTATTTCAGATGTAAAAAACGGAAATAATCCCGCCACACCAGTTCAAACCAGATCCAGTACGTACCCTCGTTGGCACCTCGGTTGGCTTCGTAGCCCGTGAGCCGTTCAACAATCATGGGGGCCGAGAGTGCGCCGGTCGCCAGCCATGTTGAAAAGCGGGTGGAGTAGTTTGTGCCAGAGAGCTGATTACGGGTTTGTTTATAGGTGTGCGGAAGTTCATCTGCAAAGTAATGGTCTAAGTGTTGCAGTCCTTGAGTGGTACCTGCACGCGCTTGAGTATGCTCAGTTGTGACTGAGCTCAGACGATCAAGCCGCTGCCTCAAGCAGATGCTTTCAACTTCTAAGCGAGATGGCAGACCAGGTAGTTGTGTGGGTCTAGATACAGTTTGCCGGGCGCGTAGCCCTTTGGCTTCAAGCTTTTGCCTAAACTGTGTAAAGACGTCCGGCATTTGCTGTGGTGTAAAGGGCAGTGTGGCAAGTTCGACCATGGTGGATTGCCACAAGCACTGGACTTGGATACCTTGCGCTCTCAGTTGCTCGACCACGGCTTGTTCTTCGGGAGCGGCGATTTGCTCACAGACAATCCCTTGCGCTTGGGTGGACTGAAGCAGTGCGGCGAGAGTCGTCGCTGCATCGCCTTGCAACACAAGCAGCCGACTCCCCAGTGCTCGACATTGTGCATCGAGTGCGACAAGTGTTTCACCTAAATACCGTTTACGCAGGTCACTCTCGCGCGCAAAACCCCAGCGGGTTGAGACCTCCTCTGGAGGGAGAATAAAAACGGGAACTAGGTACGTCGCCTCGCGACAAGCTTTGTTGAGCGCAGGCGAGTCCAAGAGTCTGAGATCGCTGCGAAACCAATAAATCAAGGTGCTCATTTATTAGCTCCAGGTTGGGTGGATCCCGAAGATGTTCTACAGCGGTCAGAGCAAAACTTTACATTTTCCCAGTCGCGCTCCCATTTTTTCCTCCAAGTAAATGGTCGGGCGCAACGCTGGCAAATTTTGCTGGGGAGGTCTGCTTTTTTGCGGCCACGCATGGGGGAGGGAGTGGTCATCAGAAATCCAGTGCGTGCTGTGTCGGGGGCGGGGTTTGTGCGGGGTTGTTGACGCGTCTACGGCTTGAGGTATGGGTCTGACCCGAACGTTTGCGCGAGGCATGTTTTTCAACAATGGCTTTTTTACCCGCTTTGACGTCCGTATCACTGCGTCTGTCGTATAACCGACGTTTTGATTCACGCGTGGCGGCTTCCAGATCTACGACAGGGATTGGGAGCATGTTCTCTGCACGAATACCAAACTGTTTTTGCATGTCAGGCGTTAAGTGCCAAGGTTCAAACAACCATGTATCAGGTACTTGTCGCAGTGCGGGAATCCAGCGCCGAACAAACACACCCTTGGGATCATGGTCGCGTGCCTGTTTGATGGGGTTGTAGATACGCGGAATATTGATGCCTGTGGTGCCTGCTTGCATCTGCATCTGGCTCCAGTGAATACCAGGCTCGTAGTCGAGAAAATGTCTTGCCAGCCATTGACCCACGACACGCCAGTGCAGCCAGAGTGGGTAAGCTGCGGTCGAGACGATCATCGCCCGCATCCGAAAATTCACCCAACCCGTGTCTTTGAGCATCAGCACGCAGGCATCCACCAGAGGCCAGCCGGTTCGGCCCTCACTGAGCGCAGTAAAATGGGCCTCGTTCCAGTCCTCTTCACGCAGACCATCGTAGCCTCGGTGGACATTTTGATACTCAAGCTCAGGTTCAGACTCTAGCTTTTGAATAAAGTGGCAGTGCCAATACAAACGGCTCATCAGTGCGCGCAACCCTTTGGACTTGCGACTTTCCCTGGAGCTCTCGCGATCCATGACCTCGACCATGGCATGGACAACTTCGCGCATGCTGAGGCAGCCATAGGTAAAGTAGGGCGAGATCCTCGAGCATGCTGTAGGTGCCGATAAGGGTGAGGAAATACCGCCGCGATACTGCTCGCTTCGGACTTCCAGAAAATCATTGAGAACGTCTAGGCCAAGCGTACGGCCCCCTTTTTGTCGGCGAGGGGGGTTGAGTGGATCAATGCCAAGCGCTGCCGCACTCGGTGGCCGCGGTTCAGTCCACGGCAAGGGCAGTGCGTCGATCTGGTCAGGGGCGGGCAGGCAATCTTGCTGCATATGCTCTTCCCAGGCGGCTTGCCAGAGATTGCGATTGTGTAATCGTCGCACCACACCAAACTGGATGGGCTCATGCCAGCTAATACCTTGTTGGCGACACCATTTTCCGACGGCAATGTCCCGCGTATAGCTGGGTGCGTTACCGGTCTCCTGATGCGAATACAGCGCATCAAATGGCATGAGTGTGTGTAACCTCTGCAAGACATCAAGGGCCTCGCCGGTGACAACGTGTAGCTGTCCACCCAGTCTTTTAATCGCGACATAAAGATCGCGCAGACTTTCAATCGTAAATTCGTAGTGTTGCGTCGAGGCATCAGGACTACGCCAGAGACTCGGTTCAATAATGTAAAGACAACAGACGCGACCGCGTTTGACTGCGGCAGTCAGGGCAGCGTGATCATGGACACGGAGGTCCTTTTTAAACCACACTACACTTTGACTCATGTCGCTCCGTGGACTACATCGTCTGCGCCTGCAGGGCTATTTGCCAAACAGGCTCTGCACGCTGGGGAGATTCTCTAGGCCCGCGATGCGGTCATAGAGGCCGGCATCCGCGCCATGCATCGCCGGATTTTCGGCTTTGCCCGTCGCGACGCAATCCATAAATTTTGCCTTTAAACCAGCGGCATCGATGGGATTTTTTGCATTACCCAGGGGGAAACGAATTTCTCCTGAGTCAAACTTTTTCCCTCCTGTTGTTTCGATGACGACGCGGTCTGTCAACGCAAAGGCGGGCTCGAACGGACAGACCGTGTTCACCGTCGTCACGCTCACCTTTCCGTACAGTTCTGAAACATCAGGGCGTGTGGCAAACGCGTCTGTCAACTGGGATAAGCCGACCTGACGCGCCACTACGGCGGAGGCTACGGCAAACTGGGCACTGAATTTTGCCTCAAGCCCCGTCACGGGATGTTTGTTACGCAACATCGAGGCTTGAGCATGACCCATCGTCACATGGACCTTGCTAATGTCTTCGGCCTTGAGGTTTTCACGCTCGACAATCGCCAACACGCCATCGATCGTGCGGTGACTGGAGTAGCAGACCGGATAACGTTTGATTGATAAACCACTATCCAAAATCCGCAAGGTCTTACCCAAGGTATCAGCGGGACGCTTGAGGTCTGCGCGACCGGACAAAGAAAGCGCAAACAAATAGCCAGCAGGGTGTTCAAAGACATCGGTCGCCGAAGTCATGCCGAGTTTAGATAAGCGGACCGCATCAATACCGTGCGAGGCTGCACGACCTGCGTGGAAAGGCTTGGTCATCGTGCCAAAATTCGCGACCAGACCGCTGGCGAGACTGGCGGAGATCGCAAGTGCTTGACGCGCCTCGTCCACGGAAAGCTTGTTGAGATAGGCCACCGCAGCGGCAGCACCCACTGCACCAAAAACGCCTGTTGGATGCCAACCTTTAAGATGATACTGCTCAGGTTCGCGGCTCAAGAGCTCGGCCCAGACTTCATAACCAACGATATAGGCACGGACGGCATCGAGCCCCGAACTGTTGAGCTTGTAACCTTCGGCCAAGATAGCCGGAACCAAGACGGTGCTAGGGTGACCTGAGATCGCGACATCGTCATAGTCCAGCGCATGGCCTGCGACGGCATTGATAAAGGCCGCTTGTGCCGCGGGGTGCATGGTGCCTAAAAAGGGCACGGGTGCTTCGGCTGGGGTCGTCGCTTGCGCAAAAAACTGTCGGACGACGTCAACCACGGGTTCGCGATGACCAGCCATCATGGTGGCAATCGTGTCGATAAAACCAGTTTTAGCAA
>JBIKOQ010000151.1:0-4951 GCA_044357955.1 Burkholderiaceae bacterium
AGAGTAGCCGTATTCAAAACCTAAAACGGCTTCTTCGGACAGCACAGAATCGATCACCGTAAAGGGTGCCTGACCTTCTGCGACATGTTGGAGAGGGATGTAAGTGCCATCGTCCCAACGCTCACGATTTTGATCATGCAAGACGGCATGACGGTGCGTAAACGTGCCACGACCAGAGTCTTGACCTGTGATGCGAACCGCGTAGCCTGCGGCAACCAGTGTTGCAAAAGCCAAGTGCTCGCCCATGCCCCAGTCGAGATTCATCTCACCACGCGCCATCGTGCGACGATCGTTCAACAACTTGGTGACGAGTGAGTGAGGGGCAAAGCCCTCTGGGAATACCGTGAGCTTTTCACCGATTCGCTTGAGCTCGGTGATTGGTACAGCGGTGTCGGCTTGGTCAGTCCACTTGGCATTGAGGTAAGACGACCAGTCGATCGCATACTTACTCTTGTAGTCTGTCAGCACAGGTTCAATCGTGCGACGACCGTCTTCCATGTATTGGCGATAGTCTTTGACGAGTTGATCTCCGTCACCGTCTTTGAGAACGCCCTGCGCCGTCAGCTTGTCTGCATAGAGCTTGCGTGTGCCGGGGTGTGCGCCAATGGTTTTATACATCAACGGCTGCGTCAGGGATGGCGTGTCTTGTTCGTTGTGACCGAGTTTACGGAAACAAACAATATCGACCACGACATCTTTACCAAACTGCATGCGGAAATCGAGCGCCAGACGGGTTGCAAAGACAACAGCCTCAGGATCGTCACCGTTGACATGGAATACCGGTGCCTCGATCATTTTGGAGACATCGGTACAGTAAATCGTCGAACGTGTATCGCGTGGGTCAGACGTCGTGAAACCGATCTGGTTGTTAATGACCAGATGCAAGGTACCACCTGTACCGTAACCGCGCGTTTCAGCGAGGTTGAGTGTTTCCATCACAACGCCCTGACCTGCAAAGGCCGCATCGCCGTGCACCAACACGGGCAAGACCTGCTTGTAACCGTCAGCACCACGGCGTTCTTGACGCGCACGCACGCTACCCTCGACAACGGGGTTGACGATCTCAAGGTGAGAAGGGTTAAAGGCGAGCGACAAATGGACTGGGCCACCGCGCGTCGACAAATCGCTTGAAAATCCGTTGTGGTACTTGACGTCACCATCGGTCAGACCTTCGGCGTGATGTCCCTCGAACTCGGCGAACAAATCACCGGGCATCTTGCCCATGATGTTGACCAACATATTGAGACGACCACGGTGAGCCATACCCACCACGATTTCTTGGACACCTGATTCACCAGCGTGATTGACGACCTCATCCATAGAAGCGATGAAGCTATCACCGCCCTCTAGAGAGAAGCGCTTTTGACCAACGTATTTTGTGTGGAGGTAACGCTCAAGGCCTTCGGCCTCGGTCAACTGCTGCAAAATGTGACGCTTGCGGTCGGCTGCAAAAGTGGGTGCGCCGAGTGTGGACTCGAGCCGCTCTTGAACCCAACGCTTTACAGTCGGATCCGAAGCATGCATGAACTCTGCGCCGATCGAACGGCAGTACGTGTCACGCAAGGCTTTTAAGATCTCGCGCAACGTCATCGTTGTCGCTTTTGTGAAATATGTATTCGTTGCGGAGAAAACCTGATCCAGATCCGCCTCAGTCAGACCATAAAAAGCGGGGTCTAGCTCGGGAATACTCGGACGATCCTGGCGCTTGAGCGGATCAAGCTCAGCCCAACGCGAGCCAAGTGAGCGATACGCGGCAATCAGCGACTGGACGTGCACTTGTTTCATCGCCACCGCAAGATCGGGCTCCTGACCACGCTGAACAAAAGCATTGGCCTTTGCGCGCTGGGCGAAGGACTCAATGATGGGTGCGTGGGCCTGGTCACGTGTGGCTTCTTGGCCATCCGTTGCCGGCATGTGTTGCAATTGGTCGAAATAATTTCGCCAATTATCTGGAACCGAACCTGGATTATCCAGATAGGCTTCGTAGAGTTCTTCTACGTAGGGCGCATTGCCCCCAAAAAGGTAAGAGTTCTGTAGAGATTCGAGTTCTGATGACATTTTAGCGCTTCACCTATTCGGGTGCTTCACCCGTTACGATGCAGGAATACCTTCCGTTTTCTCGGCCAAACCGATTTGCGGATAGCGGGGCAGAAGGCGGTTGTTTAAAAGCCTTAAGAGCCGGCACATAAGTATAACCCTAAGCTTTTAAATGTTTTGGATATTCACACTAGAAACCGCTCAAGACACCCTAAGACGTCAGACGCGCGCCACATATTCCAATACACCTTCAAATATTGCACTGCAATAAACATGCTGCATCGCAAAACCGAAATATGCCGTCATTAAGTGTCAGAACCGGCACTTGCCTGTAAGCTTGGCATGACCGATCCCCCCTTACCTGCTTCGAAGAGATCCATGGACGAAAACCTCTCTAAATTGGCCCTTGACTACCACGCCTATCCCACCCCTGGGAAAATCTCTGTCACCCCGACCAAGCCTCTGGCCAATCAGGACGACTTGTCTCTGGCCTATTCTCCAGGCGTGGCGGCTGCCTGTATGGCGATTCATGCTCAAGGCGACGAGGCTGCAGCCAAATACACGTCCCGCTCAAATCTCGTTGCTGTCATTACAAACGGGACGGCTGTGTTGGGCCTGGGCAATATTGGTCCTCTGGCAGCCAAGCCTGTGATGGAAGGCAAAGGCTGTTTATTTAAAAAATTCGCAGGTATCGATGTGTTCGACATCGAGCTTGCCGAGACGGATCCTGACAAACTTGTCGACATCATCGCCGCTTTGGAGCCTACGCTCGGTGGTATCAATCTCGAAGACATCAAGGCGCCAGAGTGCTTCTACATTGAGAAAAAACTGCGCGAGCGCATGAAAATTCCCGTTTTTCATGACGACCAACACGGCACGGCGATCATCTCTTCTGCTGCGATTATGAACGGCCTGAAGGTCGTGGGTAAAAAGATGGGTGAAGTCAAACTTGTTGTGTCGGGGGCGGGGGCCGCCTCGATCGCTTGTCTGGATTTGCTCGTTCACCTAGGCATCAAAAAAGAAAATATTTTTGTTTGTGACTCTCGGGGCGTAATTTACGAAGGCCGGGATGCGCAAATGGAGGAAAACAAGAAGCGCTATGCACAAAAGACCACGCTTCGAACACTCGCAGACGCGATGGTTGGCGCCGATGTCTTTCTAGGCTGCTCAGCACCTGGCGTGGTCAATGCCGAGATGGTCAAAAGCATGGGCATCAAACCATTGATTTTGGCACTGGCCAACCCAGAACCTGAAATCAGGCCCGAGATCGCCAAAGCCGCGCGTCCAGACTGCATCATCGCAACGGGTCGCTCGGACTACCCAACTCAGGTCAATAACGTTCTCTGCTTCCCCTTTATTTTCCGTGGCGCGCTCGATGCGGGTGCCAGTAGCATCACCGAAGAAATGAAACTTGCCTGTGTCAAGGCGATCGCAGAGCTTGCGGAGGCAGAACAAAGCGACGAGGTCGCTCAGGCCTATGCGGGTCAAGAGTTGAGTTTTGGCCCTGACTACATCATCCCAAAGCCTTTCGATCCCCGTCTGATCGTACAAATCGCACCCGCAGTGGCGCAGGCTGCCGCTGACTCAGGTGTCGCGCGCAGACCGATTCAGGACATGGACGCTTATAAAGCAAAACTCCAGGCGATGGTCTATCACTCCGGGCAGCTGATGAGTCCGCTGTTTACGCAAGCTAAGCGTGCGCCTAAGCGTGTGATTTATGCAGACGGCGAAGATGAACGGGTGCTTCGTGCCGCACAAACAGTCTCTGACGAAAAAATTGCTTTCCCGATTTTGATTGGCCGTCCCTCCGTGATCAATATGCGGATCAAAAAAATGGGGCTGCGTCTGGAAGTCGGCAAAAATATCGAGATCGTAGATCCTGAGAATGACGCCCGTTTCAACGAGTCTTGGCAAGAGTATTACCGCCTAAAAGGTCGCGAGGGTGTGACGCCGACTGTCGCCAAAGCGATGGTGCGCAAGCACAACACACTGATCGCCGTATTGCTGCTTAAACGTGGAGATGCCGATGCTGTGCTGTGTGGCATTGGCAGCCGCTTCGATAATCAGCTCAAATATGTCGAAGACGTCATTGGTCTACAAAAAGGCGCGTCAACGTTTGCAGCGATGAACGTGCTGATGCTTTCGGACCAGACATTGTTTATCTGCGACACGCACGTCAACGAAGATCCGAGCGCGGAACAAGTGGCGGACATGACCATTCAGGCTGCGCATAAAATGCGAAATTTTGGCATCGTTCCAAAAATCGCCCTACTCTCGCATTCGAATTTTGGTAGCCGCCCAACGGCTTCGTCACGCAAAATGGCTCAAGCACGCCGACTCATCAGTGAGCGCGCGCCCTCCCTGGAAGTAGACGGTGAAATGCACGCAGACTCCGCACTCTCGGAATCGATCCGCACTGCCAACTATCCGGATAGCACCTTAAAGGGCAGCGCCAATCTGCTGGTGACCCCAAATCTCGATACTGGCAATGTCACTTACAACCTATTAAAAATGACGGGTAGTAACGGCATTGCGATGGGACCTGTCTTGTTAGGTGCTGCGCGTCCGGTTCATATTTTGACCAATAGCGCCACAGTGCGCCGCGTCATCAATATGACCGCCCTGGCCGTGATTGATGCGCAAATGGAAGCAGAGCAACGTTAAGAAAAAAAGCCTGAATAAAAATATTCAGGCTTTTTTAGTGCGGGCGTATTTTTTGTTACTAACGCTTTGGAACGGAGCGTGACACTGCGCCCTGGTAAAGCTGGCGAGGACGGCCAATCTTGTACTCTGGATCCGAAATCATTTCGTTCCACTGCGCAATCCAGCCAACTGTACGAGCCAAAGCAAAAATCGCTGTAAACAACGCAGTTGGAACGCCAATGGCGCGCTGAACGATACCAGAGTAGAAGTC
>JBIKOQ010000008.1:0-15617 GCA_044357955.1 Burkholderiaceae bacterium
CCGTCACCTACTTTTCCGCCGAACGAGACGATATTGCTCAACTCGTTCAACCGAATACAAAAATGATTTATGTCGAGTCCCCCGGCTCGTTGCTATACGAAATGCTCGATATGCCCGCGCTTGCCTTTCAGGCAAAAGCACATGGTCTCATCCTCGCCACCGACAACACCTGGGGCTCTGGCTACATCTATCGACCACTCATGCTCGGCGCGGATGTCTCCATCGTAGCCGGTACCAAATATATTGCGGGACACTCTGACGTCATGCTTGGCGCCGTCGTAGTCAAGGATCAAAAGCTTGCAGCACGTATCCATTCGGCCCAATACGCAATGGGTAATTCTGTCAGCGCTGATGATGCATGGCTTGCCTTGCGTGGTGTTAAAACCATGGCCGTGCGCATGCCTCAGCACGCACGCAACGCGCTAGAGGTCTGCAAGTTTCTGGATGTACAGCCAGAGGTTTTAAACATCTACCATCCCGCGTGGCATAAAGACGCAGGCCATGCGCTATGGCAAAGAGACTGCACGGGCTCAAACGGCATGCTGTCCATCGAACTCAATTGCACACCCGAAGCCGCCAAACCTTTCGTCGATGCACTCGAGCTATTTGGAATCGGTTTTTCTTGGGGCGGTTATGAAAGCCTTGTGCAATGGGTCGAACCAGGCAGCCTGTCTTCGCATCAGTACTGGAAACACCACGAACACGCACTCATTCGTTTGCATATCGGTCTTGAGTCTGTCGATGACTTAACCGCCGATTTGAAACAAGCCTTGGCGAAAATCAAAAAATAACGGGAGACCTTTTATGTCTAAAGACAAAGGCTACATCTTTGTAGAGCTTGACGTCCATGACATGGACAATTTCAAGGCGCATTATCAACCACGATCTACCGCTGCGGTGGCTGCATTCAATGGTCGCTTTGTCATGCGAGGCGGTGAAGTCACCGTCAAAAACGGCCCCGAGGACTCACGTCGGCGGGTCTTGCTGGAGTTTGAGCGCTACGAGGATGCGCTTGCATTCTACGACTCAGCGCTTTACCAAGAGGCCAAGCTTCATCGGGACAAGTATGCACACGTGCACACGTTCTACATCATGCGAGGAACATAAAAAAAGCCGCTGAGTAAATCAGCGGCTTTTTAGTAAAGACAGTCCTTATTCAGCGAACCCTCTCTTTATTTGCCCCTTATTTGGCGAATCAAATCACTCGCCACATCCAACGTCTGCTGATATCCGCCCGCCTCTGAAGGCGAAGTCACAAAACGTCCGCCCACGGCGACCGAGGGTGTCCCTTGAATACGATAAGCCGTCACAAGCTGATCTGCCCGATTCGCTTTGGATGAAACACCAAAAGATTCATACGCCGCCTCAAACTTCTCGGCGTCTACGCCTTGCGTTGTTATCCAGCTCTTGATCTCTGCCTTTGTGAATAACCGCTTTTTTTCCTGATGGATCGCTTTGAAGACTTTGGGATGCAAATCGATTCGATTTAAGGCCTCAAGTGCATAATACAGCCGCTGCAAAGGCTTCATGCCTGCATTGAAAGCAACCGGTACGCCACGCACCACCACATCGGCAGATTGCGTTTTGATCCATTTTTCCATCAAGGGCTCTATCGCTGCACAGTGTCCGCAGCCATAGGAAAAGAACTCGAGCACCTCGACTTTACCTGGCTCCGTTGGTTGAGCGGGATTCACCTCAATAAATTTTCCCTTTGCGACGGCTGCGCCTTGTGCAATGCTAGCTGCCGAAAATATCAAGCTCGACACTGCAAACAACAGTACAACAAAACGTGAAAAGATCTTTTGTGTCATAGCAATTCATCCTAAGTGTACAAATACTTTACTGCCGGACAACAGCGGTTGGGATTTTTTCCTGACCGAGTCGGATGCGCGTTTGATTCATATCATCGATGCGTGCAAACGGTCCGACACGCACACGATTGACCTGTAAACCGTTCACCTCGGCACGCTGAATTTCAACTGGCATACCCATCAAAATTATTTTGGCACGCAAGGCCTCTGCATCCTCTAGTACTCTAAAAGAGCCCACCTGCAGAAAATAAGGTCCGCTCGCCTTTGGCGGTGTTGAAGTGGCGTCATTTGCGAGAGGTGGCGAAACAACCTGGGCAGGTTGAGATGGTCGAGAAGTCGCATTCGGTGTCGGCGTCAAAGTCGCAATCAGCGAACCCAAAGCATCCCCGCCTTTATTCGTCGCCCCTGCTGCAGACGGTGCACCTTGACCTGTACCGGTTACGCTCACTTGACCCGTCGGCTGATCGGGGGAACTCGGAGCGGTAACAGACCCGACCTCTCGACTCCCTAGTGCAGCATTAGGATCGGGTGCACTTCTTGGGTCTGGAGAACCTGGGGCGTCAGGCGACCGACTGGCTTTATCCATAAAGGGCATCGGTGCCTTGATCACGTAGTACGCCACGCCCGCGGCCAAACCCAGGCCTATCAATAGGCCTGCGAGCACACCGTACATCGTGCTACCACCGGATGATTTGCGTTTTGCCATATCAGGATCTTACATCCGTTCAGGCGCTGAGACGCCCAAAAGCTCGAGACCATTTGCGATCACTTGACGAGTCGCGTCGGCCAAGCGCAAACGCGCGTGTTTGAGAGCAATATCATCAACCAGCACGCGCTCTGCGTTGTACCAAGCATGAAAGTCAGAGGCACAGTCGCGCAACCAAAAAGCGACCAAATGCGGAGAGAGTTCTGCTGCCGCCTCCGTCACCAAAGCTGGAAACTCCGCCAAGCGCTGCAACAGCGCCAGTTCTGAGGGTGCAATTAACAACTCAGGTAACGCAGCATGCAATTCAAGCGTACTCAGGCCTGCCGTTGCCAGCATCGAACAAATCCGCGCATGCGCATACTGAATGTAATAAACCGGATTTTCTTCACTCTGTGAGCGCGCTAAGTCCACATCAAACACAAACTCGGTGTCGGCACGACGTTGAATCAAAAAGAAACGAACCGCATCGCGTCCGACCCATTCAATCAAGTCCCGCAAGGTGACATAACTTCCCGCGCGCTTTGAAATTTTTACCTCTTCACCGCCCCGCACCACCTTGACCATTTTGTGCAAAATGTAGGAGGGGTAGTCCGCAGGAATCCCCAACGACAAAGCTTGCAATCCCGCCCGCACACGTGCGACTGTTCCATGATGATCGCTGCCCTGAATATTGATCGCACGCGTAAAACCACGCTGCCATTTCGTGACGTGGTAAGCCACATCCGGGACAAAGTATGTATAACCACCTTCGGATTTGCGCATGACACGGTCTTTGTCATCGCCCGTGCCAAGCTCCGTTGTGCGCAACCATAACGCACCTTCGCTTTCATAGGTATGACCGCTTGCGATCAACCGATTAACCGTATCCTCCACACGACCAGAGGTATAGAGCGAGCTCTCAAGATAGTAATGATCAAAAGCAAGGCCAAAGGCCTGCAAGTCTAAATCCTGCTCTCGGCGCAAATATGTCACAGCAAAGCGGCGAATATTGTCGAGGTCACTCAAATCACCATTTGCCAGTACGGGCTCGCCATCACTAGCGCTCACTGTTGCTTTAGCTAAAAAGTCTCGCGCGACATCCGCGATGTAATCTCCACGATAACCATCTGCGGGGTAATGCGACGAATCCGGCTCGATGCCTTGACCTCGCGCCTGCACACTGATCGCCAGATTTTGGATCTGATTTCCTGCATCGTTGTAATAAAACTCTCGGCTCACCTCAAATCCACTTGCATCAAACAAGCGACACAATGCATCTCCCAACGCCGCCTGACGCGCATGACCCACATGCAAAGGTCCCGTAGGATTAGCGGATACAAACTCCACCAATACTTTTTTCGCTTTGCGTGGCGCTCGACCAAATGCTTGACCTAGTTGAGCAATCGATGCCATGACTGCGATGCGGGCGGAGTGTGTCAAGCGAAAGTTTATAAATCCTGGTCCAGCAAGCTCTGCCTGATCAATCAAACTGCGCGCCTGAGGATCTGCCATCAGTACCGCTAGAATCGCCTCGGCAAGTTCGCGTGGATGACGTTTGGCAGGTTTTGCCAATTGCATGGCGACATTCGTCGCAAGGTCACCATGCGCCGCAACCTTGGGGCGTTCAAGCAAAATAGTGGGCGTTGCGTCGGGCAACACTGCGGTCACCGCAGCTTGGATACGAGAAATAAGCGTGTTTTGTTGCTCGAGGAGCATGGGCTTGGACTGTAGCAATAAGAAGACTCAAATCATAGCCTGAATTATGCGCGGACCTGGGGTCTCACGACCTTGCGCATCCCGTGTCCCTGGTCACTTAAGGGGTAGTACTATGGATATAAGATATACCTTTAACGGTCAACAAGGGAGGCCCCTATGCTTGTTACCTTTAGTAGTAAAGCCGGTGCGGATATTTTAATGTTGGCGCAACACGCAAAACCTTTACTGACGATCATTGGAAGAGCCGATAACAAAGACTTGCTTACCCGTGGTGTTTTTATGCCTGAGCAACTCGAAGCAGCGATCTTAAATCTTGAACAAGCCATCGCGGCAGAGCCCAAGCAGAATCCAGAGGAAAGTGAGGACAGCGATTTACCCAAAGACGCGCTGACGCTGCCTGTTGGCCTGAAACAACGGTCTTTTCCTCTTTTAGACTTGCTCACGCGCGCGCGAGCCCAGCAAGTGCCGGTCATGTGGGAGGCTGGTTCAGGCTGGTAAGACCCTTTGCCCTAATAGGCGCGCTCGAACAACGCGTTAAAGTCTGCAAGCGTCGTGTGCCGCGGATTCCACCGATTGTAATTTGCGGCCACGCATTGCTCAGACATTTCAGCAAACGTGTCTGGCGTCGCACCCACATCTCGCAAGCGAGCAGGTATACCCAGATCCGTACAAAGCTGACCAATCGCCTCTACAGCCGCCTGTGCGGCGTCCAGGACGGGAAGGCGCTCAACCGGACGACCCATCGCGACCCCTACGCGAGCGAATTTTTCAGGGTTCGCGAGCATATTAAATTGTGCGACGTGAGGCAAACATACCGCATTCGACAAACCATGCGACAAATGAAAGCGTGCACCAACGAACCGAGCCATGCAATGCACATTCCCCAGGCCAGTCTGCCCAAATGTAATGCCTGCCAAAGCCGATCCCACTAACATATTGAGACCTGCTTCAAGGTTTTCACGATTTGCGACAAACTGCCTAATATTTGCAGAGAGCAATTCGATTGCCTGCAAATTAATTGCATCCGTCATGAGATTGGCTTGGCGCGACACATACGATTCGAACGCATGCACAAAGGCATCAATGCCTGAATGCGCAGCCACATGTCCGGGAACCGTTCGCAGCGCCAGCGGATCCAAAATAGCAAACGCGGCAGGATTGAGTGACGCGTGCCGTATCGACATTTTGAGATTCTTTTCGGTGTCCGAAATCACACAAGAGCCCGAAACCTCGGAGCCCGTTCCAGCTGTCGTAGGAATGGCGATTAAAGGGAGAGGCGCGTGAGTAAATTTTTCAATGCCTTCATAGTCGTGGATCCGGCCGCCATTCGTTACCAAAATCCCAACCGCCTTGGCGACATCAATTGTGCTACCTCCACCGATCGCCAACAAAACGGTGGCTTTGTGCCCTTGGCAAACCGCATACGCTTTTTCTACGGTATGCGCACTCGGATCAGGTTCAATTTCCGTAAAGGTGGCGATCTCGACACCCTCAGCCATTAGCAGCTTTTTGATGTGCGTAAAAAAGTCACTCTCTACTAATGCACTATCAAGCGCGATAAACAAACGCTGGCAACGAAGCTTGCGGACGATTTCAGAGATTTTTTTATAAGACCCTTCGCCCATATAGAGGGTCGTCGGACATAAAAAGCTTGAAATCGTCATCGCCCACTCACCTATTTTGTTACACGTCCAGATTTGCCGCTTGCAAAGCATGCGTTTCAATAAAAGCACGGCGCGGCTCAACATTGTCACCCATGAGTGTGGTGAAAATCTCATCTGCGGCAAGCGCATCCTCGATCTGCACGCGCAACAAGCGACGCACCTTAGGATCCATCGTGGTTTCCCACAATTGCTCTGGATTCATCTCGCCTAAGCCCTTGTAGCGCTGCTTGCTGACATTGCGATCCGCCTCGCTACGCAACCATTGCATGGCTTCGCGGAAATCAGCCACCATGGATTCTTTGCGTTTCTCACCCTCACCGCGTGCCACGACGGCACCCTTGCCAACCAAACCCTGGAAGGTCGCCGCCGCGCGAGCCAAAATTCCGTAATCCGCGCCATTCACAAAATCTGAATCCAATACGGTCACGCGAACATTGCCATGATGCTTACGACGAACAATCAGACGGAACCTTTCTGAACCTTGGTGATATTCGGAAACAACATCCACCTGATTGGGTAGCAAGGGGTCTTCGAGCGCCGCCTGCAAACGCGCGGCAGAGGCCGACGCGTTTTCGGCTGAGTCAAGTTCAACCGTCGCACCACCAACGATCGCTGACAACGTCGACTCATCCATAAATCGGCTCAGCCTCGCAATCACGCCATCCGCCATCACATACTGCTTAGCCAACTCAGCAAGCGCGTCGCCCTTAATGGGCTCTGCCCCTGCTTGAGGAACAAGCGAAGCTTCCTTGAGTGACACCTGCAGCATATAGCTGGCTTCTTCTACCTCATCTTTGAGGTAGCGCTCATCTTTGCCTGACTTCACTTTGTATAAAGGTGGCTGAGCAATGTAGATGTATCCACGCTCAACCAGCTCGGGCATTTGACGATACAACAACGTCAAGAGCAACGTACGAATGTGAGCGCCATCAACGTCTGCATCGGTCATGATAATGATGCGGTGATAACGTAATTTGTCCACGTTAAAGTCTGGGCCTATGCTCGTGCCAAGTGCCGTAATAAGCGTCGTGATTTGCTCGCTTGCGATGAGTTTGTCAAAGCGTGCTTTTTCAACGTTCAACACCTTGCCACGCAAAGGCAAAATCGCCTGAAATTTTCGATCACGGCCTTGTTTTGCAGAACCTCCCGCAGAGTCTCCCTCAACGATATACAGCTCACATAGAGCGGGGTCTTTTTCTTGACAATCCGCAAGCTTACCTGGCAAGCCCGCACCTTCGAGCACACTTTTGCGGCGTGTCATTTCGCGTGCTTTGCGCGCCGCTTCGCGCGCGCGGGCGGCCTCAACGACTTTTGCACACAACGCTTTTGCATCGATCGGGTTTTCCAACAGCCACGACTCGAGCGTACGTGCAACGGCCTCTTCTACAGCAGGTCGCACTTCACTCGAAACCAGTTTGTCTTTCGTCTGGCTACTGAATTTAGGTTCGGGCACTTTGACGGATAGCACACACGTCAAACCTTCACGCATGTCATCGCCGGTTGTTTCAACTTTAGCGCGCTTGGCGAGTTCGTTATCCGCAATATATTTGTTTAAAATTCGCGTCATTGCTGCGCGCAAACCGGTCAAGTGCGTACCACCATCCCGCTGTGGAATGTTATTAGTAAAACACAGCACCTGCTCGTTGTAGCCATCGTTCCACTGCATTGCGACCTCAACACCGACGAGTGTCCCGCCTGCATTGGATTCTGTACTGACAGAAAATACGTTTGGATGCAACACGGTCTTGGATCGATTGATGTACTCAACAAAACCTTTTACACCACCCAAAAAGGCGAAGTTTTCTTCTTTCCCCTGGCGCTGATCAACCAGTCTGATTTTGACGCCATTATTCAAAAACGAAAGTTCGCGCAAACGCTTAGACAGAATCTCGTAGTGATACTCGACATTATTAAAAATCGTCGTATCGGCCAGAAAGTGAACCTCTGTTCCACGCTTTTCTGTTTTGCCCGTTACCGTTAACGGCTGAACGCGCTCGCCCTGGCGAAACTCCATCTCATGAACCTGGCCATTACGACGAATCGTCAAGCGTAGCCAAGAAGATAACGCATTTACGCAAGAGACGCCGACTCCATGAAGACCGCCAGAAACCTTATAAGAGTTTTGGTCAAACTTTCCACCCGCATGTAACTCTGTCAGTACGATTTCTGCGGCGCTGCGTCCAAACTCATCGTCCTTGTGAATGTCCGTCGGAATACCGCGACCGTTATCTGTCACCGATATGGAGTTATCGCCATGGATTGTGACGACGATATCGTCACAATGGCCCGCCAAGGCTTCATCGATCGCGTTATCAACGACCTCGAACACCATGTGATGCAGACCTGTACCATCGGATGTATCACCGATATACATGCCCGGACGCTTGCGAACAGCCTCCAGACCTTTAAGCATCTTGATCGAGTCTGCGCCATAAGCGTCAAGATCTTCGGGTGTTTGATCTGGTACTTGATTGTTCTCTGACATATTTAGATCCGCATGGGCATGACGACGTATTTAAACGACTCGTCATCGAGCAAAGTAATAAGGGCTGAAGCGTTCGCATCGGGCATGATTGACCAGCGAATCGTTTCGGCTTTGACGTTGGCCAGAAAGTCCAGCAAATAGCTCACGTTGAAACCAACGTCCAGAGCTTCGTGACCATAATCAATATCAATTTCTTCTTGTGCTTCTTCTTGCTCGGCATTGGTCGAGGAAATTTTTAATACATGCTGACTGAGTTGAAGTCGAACACTTCTAAACTTATCCGTCGTCAAAATCGCGGCGCGCTGCAGACTGCCTTGAAGTACCTCACGAGAGACATCGAAGTGGCGTGTGTAGTTTGTTGGAATGACACGATTGAAATCAGGGAACTTGCCCTCAACCAACTTTGATACCAGCTCAACATGACCAAATGAAAAGCGTATTTGCCCTGCCGCAACATCGATCGTGACAGGTTCTTCGCTATCATCAAGTAGGCGCTGCATTTCTAGCACCGTTTTCCGCGGAATAATGACCTCGTGCTTGAGCGTGACGCCATCGACTGGCGTTGAGCTGTGCGCCAATCGATGGCCGTCCGTCGCGACCGCACGCAACAGTCCGGGCTCGAAAACCATCAACATCCCGTTCAAGTAATAACGAATATCTTGTTGTGCCATCGCAAAATGCACCATATTAAAAAGGTGCTTAAGCGTTTTACGTGTCATCGTAAGCGATACGTCCCAGCGCTCTGGCTGGGTCATTGTCGGAAACTCGGTCGCGGCAAGCGTCTGTAAAGAAAAACGACTTTTACCCGACTGGATTGCAAGCTTTCCACTCGCCGTAGATAACTTGACGTCTCCCGTATCGGGCAACGCGCGCAAAATATCCACAAACTTGCGCGCCGCAACGGTCAGAGACTCGGTCTCTTGCCCAACGCCGAAGTTTGCGTGCGTCGTAATCTGAACTTCAAGATCTGTCGCAATGAATGAAACCCGATCTGCCTCTTTGCGCAACAAAATATTTGCCAAAATTGGCAAAGTGTGTCTGCGTTCAACGATTCCGGCGACGGTCGATAGCGGCTTTATAAGCGCGTCACGTTGGGTTTGTACAAGTTGCATGAATTATCCCTTTAGAGTTTGTTCGAGCACATGCAGCGTATGGTTAAGGTCTGCTTGTTTCGCACGCAAATCGGTAATTTTCCTCACCGCGTGTAAAACAGTGGTGTGATCTCGCCCACCAAACATATCTCCAATATCTGGCAAGCTTTTTTGCGTCAGTTCTTTTGCTAAATACATCGCAACCTGTCGCGGCATTGCGATATTGGCAGGGCGTCGCTTAGAGTACATATCGGCGACTTTAATTTTATAAAAATCAGCTACGGTCTTTTGTATGTTTTCTACTGTGACTTGTCCGCTAGATACAGATAACAAGTCTTTCAACGCATCCTTACAAATATCGACATTTGCCACATCTCTGCCATGAAATCTCGCATACGCAACAACCTTTTTTAGTGCGCCCTCAAGCTCTCGCACGTTACTGCGCAAATGTTTTGCGATGAAAAAAGCGACCTCTTCGGGCATTGTGAGACCCTCTTGCTCGGCTTTTCTCAACAAAATTGCCACGCGCATTTCGAGCTCGGGTGGCTCGATGGCGACCGTCAAGCCAGAATCAAATCTTGAGATCAAACGGCTATCAATGCCAGCTAGTTCTTTAGGGTACGTGTCGCTCGTAATAATAATTTGCTTGCGCTGAGCGACCATTGCTTCGAAGGCGTAAAAAAACTCTTCTTGCGTCCGGTTTTTACCTGAAAAGAATTGAATATCATCAATCAACAACAGGTCTAAAGAATGGTAGTACCGCTTAAAATCATCAAAGGCTTTGCGTTGGTAAGCTTTCACCACATCCGAGACGTATTGATCTGCATGAACATAACGCACTCTAACGCCGTGGCCGGCGGCAACCATTGCATTGCCTATCGCATGGATGAGATGCGTTTTACCCAAACCCACACCGCCGTATAAAAAAAGCGGGTTGTATGACGTTCCGGGGTTTTCTGCAACTTGAAGTGCGGCTGCTCGAGCGAGCTGATTTGCCTTTCCCGTCACAAAATTATCAAACGTCAAGTCAACGTTAAGCCTGGATTTGTCATCAACCGGGGTAACGGTCGCCGCGACTCGCGTCACTTCCTGCACAACATTTGTTTCAACTTGTTTGATGCTTGCTATGTTGGACGCATCTGCCTCGTGTGTGTGGGGGGCATTGTTCATGCCACGACTACTTATTGGTGCCTGTGGTCGCTCTGTTGTCGATATCGGTAATTCAAACAACACTTGAACAGGCTGAGCAAACCATGTCGATGCAAACGCTTCTATTTGTTGTGAGAAGTTTTTCTTTACCCAATCCAATTTAAATCTGTTTGGCGCAGACACACGCAACTGCGCTTTTGTTTCATCAAAGGCGAGGGGTACCAGCGGACGAATCCATGCGCTGATTTGCTGTGGGGGAAAGTCCTGCTCTAAATGAGAAATGCAGGATTGCCAAAACTCGTTCATGTGACTCACTGATCAAACCTCGATTCTACCCTGTCAAGCCACAAGTTATCCACAGGATCATCCCGTATTTATACGGATTGGTTTATGTAAACATTTGACTTATCTCGTGTTTTTTGATGAAATGGAGGGCTTTTTAAGTTATTCCTAAACTTTTCGCTCTTTGTTGGGCCCTTAATCATGAAACGTACTTACCAACCCTCCGTCACCCGCCGCAAGCGCACGCACGGTTTTCGTGTTCGGATGAAAACTCGTGGTGGCCGCGCTGTCATCAACGCTCGCCGCGCCAAAGGCCGCAAGCGTTTAGCCGTCTAATACGGCTAGTTGCGAGGGTACGGTTACACCGACCTCACCTTCGCTCCTTCGCTCTGTGATGTCTCGCGCCACGTATCCCGCGGCGGCGCGCTTGCACCGCCCCACCGAATTTGCCGCGGCCCTTTCAGGCCGTCGTATTGCCCGTGGGGCTTTTTTTGTAGTAACCACTCACTTACGCGAAGGGGCCTCTTCAACGTCCCCGACTGAGCCTTTGTGCGCCCGTCTTGGTCTTGTTATGGCCAAACGTTTTGCACATCACGCCAGCACACGCAATGCATTAAAACGTGTCGTTCGTGAGGCGTTTCGTGCCAAGCGCTTAGATTTACCACCTAATGACTTCGTTGTACGTCTACACAAACGCATCGCATCGATGACCCTAACCGAGATCAAGCTTGCGGCGCGTAAAGAGGCTGATGCACATTTTTTGCGGGCACAACAATGATGCATTGGCTCAAAAAAATCTTGATTGCTCCAATCAGAGCGTATCAATTTTTACTTAGTCCGTGGCTTGGTCATTCGTGTCGCTTTACACCGAGTTGCTCCAACTATGCCATCGAGGCAATCGAGGTTAGGGGTCCTTTTACTGGCCTATTTTTAGCTTTTAAGCGTATTTCTCGATGTCATCCTTGGTGTCAAGGGGGTCTTGATCCAGTGCCCAAGCCAACGACCCATCGCCCTGTTCTCAAACATACCGATTCGACATGTCAGCACCGCAACCGCTCTGATTAACGCTAAACTGCCACCCTTCTCTGGTGAGCTTTTTTTATTTAGGCAAGAATGGATATCCGACGCACCATCTTACTCATGATTTTCTCGTTTTCCCTGCTCATGCTGTGGAACAATTGGCAAATCCACCAAGGCAACCCTTCCTTACTCGGTGGGTCGACTCCATCGTCAACGCCTGCGCCAGCCCCAACACCGGGCGCTTCGGCAGCGGATGCGACCAACCCTCCAGCGAGCATACCGAGTGCGCCCGTGGCTCCTGCTATGGGCTCTGCATCAAGCAATGTTCCTGCGGTCACCACTACTGCGGCGACTCAAGCCCAAACCGTGGACTTCAAAACGGATGTCCTAAACATAAGCTTTGATTTAATTGGAGCACAGCTTGTTCGTGCAGATCTTCTTGCCTTTCCAAGTCGCGAGGAAAAGGACAAACCTTTTGTTTTACTCAATAACCGTGGCGGACAAGTCTATATTGTTCAATCAGGCCTAACAGGCGCGCCTGCGGGAAGCTTGTATCCCACTCACCTTGCACCCTTTACTCTATTAACTGAGCAGCGTGAGCTTAGCGGTGACCAACTTGTCATTAAGTTTGCCTCTGAATCGAGTGGAGTGAAACTCACTAAAACATTCACACTCAAGCGCGGTAGTTACGAAATCCTCGTTGACCATCAAATTGAAAACACGACGGCTCAACCTATTTCTCCTTCCGTCTACCTCCAAATAACGCGCGATAGCAAAGACCCGGCAAGTGAAAACTCCACGCCGAGTTTCATGTCTGGCCCAGTCAGTTTCACGGGCCCTGCTATTTATTCAGAGCAAGAGAAGTTTCAAAAAGTTTCCTTCTCCGAGATTGAAAAACGTAAAGCGACCTATATCAAAGATGCTGATAATGGCTGGTTTGCGATGGTTCAGCATTATTTCGTTACGGCGTGGGTTCCTCCTCAAGGAAAGAATCGTAGTTACGAAATGACGGAGCTACAAAAAAATCTTTTTGCTATCCGTAGTATCGAGCCAGTCGGCACAATTGCTCCAGGCAGTCAGCTCAATATTCCAGCCACGCTGTGGGTAGGTCCTCAAGATCAAGAGGGACTGGAAAAGGTCGCACCGGGTCTAGACCTTGTTGTCGATTATGGATTGCTTACGATCATTGCAAAGCCTTTGTTTGCCTTGATGACTTGGCTTTATACGATTCTTGGTAACTGGGGCTGGACAATTGTTGTTTTAACAATATTGATCAAAGCCGCTTTTTATCCTCTTTCTGCCGCGAGCTATCGCTCCATGGCAAAAATGAAATTAGTCGCGCCAAGGTTGCAAGCCTTAAAAGAAAAGTTTGGCGATGATCGTCAAAAACTCAATACTGCCATGATGGAGATGTATCGTACCGAGAAAATCAATCCACTTGGCGGGTGTTTGCCCATCTTGATTCAAATCCCGGTTTTTATCTCTCTCTACTATGTACTAGGTTCGAGCGTTGAATTACGCGGGGCTCCTTGGATCTGGTGGATTAAAGATTTGGCAGTACAAGATCCTTATTTCATCTTACCTGTCATCATGATGGGTACGATGTTTATACAAATGCGATTGAATCCAACACCTCCTGATCCAATGCAGGCCAAAGTCATGATGTTCATGCCTTTAGTGTTTGGTGCAATGATGTTCTTTTTCCCATCGGGTCTTGTTTTGTACTGGTGCGTAAACAACATCTTATCGATTGCCCAACAATGGTATGTGATGCGTCAAATCGCTGCAATCGCGGCGGCAGCGCATCGCTAATGTCTTTGCTCAAAGATTTTGCGCGATTTTCGCGCAAACACCATGCAAAATAACGCTCCTATCGTTGCCATTGCTACCGCCCCAGGACGGGGCGGCATTGGCATTATTCGAGTCTCGGGCCCCAAGTTGGGGCCTTTTATTTTTGCCTTGCTTGGTCTTCATTTAAAGCCAAGACATGCGCATTATTGTGTTTTTCATGATCATGAAGGAATTGCTCTTGATCAGGGCATTGCACTTTATTTTTCTTCTCCTCATTCTTATACCGGTGAAGATATTCTTGAGTTACAAGGGCATGGCGGCCCCGCTGTCATGCAATCATTACTAAAACAATGTCTGCATGTAGGGTCAAGCTTCGGTCTGCGTATGGCAACTCCTGGTGAGTTTACTTTACGAGCTTTTTTAAACAATAAAATCGACCTTGCACAAGCCGAAGCTATTGCTGATCTCATTGATGCTTCCTCAGAGGCGGCGGCTCGTGCTGCAATGTCTTCTTTCTCTGGAGTTTTTTCAAATCAGGTAAATTCTCTTGCAGACTCTATTGTTCAATTACGATTATTGGTTGAAGCCACATTAGATTTTCCAGAGGAAGAAATTGAATTTTTAGAAAAGTTTCAAGCCTATCAGCATTTGGTGAAAATTCAACAACAATTAGAAACTGTTATTGCTCAATCCAAACAAGGAATGGTTCTTAGAGAAGGGCTCCATGTTGTTTTAGCTGGTGAACCAAACGTTGGTAAATCAAGCTTATTAAACGCACTTGCTGGTGAAGATCTAGCCATTGTGACTGACATAGCAGGCACGACTCGCGATAAAGTTTCTCAGCTTATTCACATCAAAGGCGTACCAATTACGATTGTTGATACTGCAGGGCTTAGAGATACCAATGACAAAATAGAGTCAATGGGTATCGAAAGAAGTTGGTCTGAAATAGCAAGAGCAGATGTTGTTTTGACTTTAAAAGATGCGCGTTCTCCAGACTTTGAACTTGATCAAAAAATTGCTCATCATCGCTCACCAAAAAGTGTTCTGTTAACCGTTTTTAATAAAGCAGACCTCTTAGAATTTTCTCCTCTTTCAAATCCAGAATCCATTTTTATTTCTGCAAAAACGGGCCTTGGACTTGACTTATTAACAGACCGACTTCTTCAGTTAGCCGGCTGGCAACCAGGTCAGGAAACACCATGGCTAGCAAGACAACGACACATTGATGCATTAGAAGCTGCAGCTAGACATCTCGCAATCGCACAATCGTATGCTAGTCAAGATGATCGGATATTAGATCTTTTTGCAGAAGAATTACGACTGTCACATGAACAGCTAGGATCAATCGTGGGCAACATGTCTGCAGATGATCTTTTGGGAAAGATTTTTTCTAGCTTCTGTATTGGAAAATAGTGTCTTGATGTTGTTTTTTTAGTCTTACTTACATCATGTAACAAAAATTTTTTGTTTTTTTTGCTGTGGATAACAGGGGCATACGCCTTGTGAATACTTTTTGTATGAACACAGAACAACCGTATGGTTTTGAAAAGAGTTAAAAGTTGTTCATCTTGCTCCACATGTTTAAACAGACTTTACGCACAGATTTTTTATCTACTAAGTCTCTGTTTTTTTTGAGTTAAGTTGACTTGTTCTTGTTATCCACAAGCTGTCTTATCCATCAGTCTTTATATATAAAGTAAAAGATATAAAGCAAAGCAGGAAAAAAGATGACCTCCTAAAATTTTAAAAATTTTCTTGTTTTTATTGTTTTGTTTTCATGCTTAAATTCATTCATCAGGTAATTTTTTTCAATCGATCTAGTGCTGCATCAAGGGTGGTGTCCTTTTTAGCAAAGCAAAATCGAACAAGTTGATGATTCGCTGAAACGCTCTCGGGTTCAGCATAAAAAGCTGAGACAGG
>JBIKOQ010000152.1:0-4908 GCA_044357955.1 Burkholderiaceae bacterium
CACTTTCGTGTGCAAGGACTTCAATCATTAAAACATCATTTTGATGAGAAGTAGCGTTTAGAAACAGGGCTCCCCAAAGAAAATAGCTTGAACCTCCATCAAATTGCACTTTCGCTTTTTCATCTCCGATTACCATCACGATATCACTGACTAGAACTTTAATCTCATCCGCAAGTTCGGGCATTACCCTCTTCATTAGTTTAAATCCAGATTGAATTCTCTTCTCAAACTCCTTAGCCAGTACATCAGTTGGTTCTCCCATATAAAAATTAACATTGGGATCATTATTCATCGCTCTTAAATACATCTGCTGATGGGGTAAATGCACCGGATCAGAGAATGACATGACTCTACAGAGTTCAGAATGAGCTTTAGGTAGGGGAGCTTGCAAACAAAGTTGATTCAAGAAATCTATCGCTTGTTTATCATCCTGACCAAGGATTGCCAAAACTAATTCGGAGTAAATATAAAATGTAGTCGAAGGATAACGAGCACCATTTTGAATTGATTTTATTAATGGGAGCAGGCGTGAAAAATCAAAATCTAATTTTGAAGCTGACTGATCAGCAATGTGAATAAGGCTATCTGCAAGAGATAGCCTTATGATTTTATCTAGATTAGAGGCTTGTTGAGAGCTTGGGAAGAAACTAAACAAGTCACAGCTCATCATAGGAAACTACATTACGCTTTGCGCCCAACTTTAGACCCAATTTTACCGCCTAATTTAGATCCAAGGACGAGTGGAAGTTGGACATTATTTTTATTTGAAACAATCTTAAATCCAAAAAGCTTTGTAAGGTCTAATTTAATTTTGCTCATACTCTTTCTCCCTGTTGAGCTTATAGTATTTCATGAATTTTATGATTATTCAATATTTTTTTTGCTGATCAAGATTTTGAGCAGATTGTGCGGCGATTCCCCGAGGGCTGCTTACAGATTTACCATGCGCGAATTGCATAAGGCATATCCAGAAACGACCTTCTACCCTCGCACCGCATTCCGCGGCAACGTCATCGACATCAACCCGGCCGCAATCAGCAAGCCACCTGACATGCCAAACGCAACCCAGTGCGTGCCAAACGTCTCATAGCCCCAGCCCCCAAGCCAGGAGCTAAGAGTCGCGCCAAACTGGTGGCCAAGATACGCCAAGCCATACAACACGCCGACTAGCCTGACGCCATAAGTATCGGCCAAAATCGCGGAGGACATCGCGATACTGCCGGCCCAGACCAACCCACCGACAAAAGAGGCCGCGACCAACTCGACATGCGTACCCACCATGACCAACGCAAAGAATCCCAGCCCGCGGACAAAATAAATCACGGCCAAAATACTGCGGCGCTCAAGCTTGTCCGCCAAACGTCCCAAAATCAACGTACCAAAAATCGCAACAATGCCGATGATGCTAATCCCCATTGCACTGGTCGCAGAATCAAAGCCGTGGTCCATCAGCATCGGCATGCCGTGCGTCCCCAAGAGATTCATACTAAAGCCGCACACAGAAAGGCCAAGACATATCTTCCAGAACACGACCGTACGCACTGCCTGAGAAAAAGTCATCGCAGAGGCTGCGGCAGCTCTCTGTTTATTTTCAGCATTGATTTGCGAAGGCAATAGGTCCGTATTTTCTGGCGCTTCGTCGCGTATGATAAAAAGTGCTGAAGGGATGGTGAGTAATGCAAAGACAGTCGCAAAGCCAAGCAACGTCGTTTGCCAGCTATAGGTCTCAATCGCCCAGGTCATCAAAGGCGTCATCACAGCAATACCCGCCATGGAGCCTGTCGACAGATAAAACAGTGCCATACCTCGCTGACGCGTAAACCAGCGACTGATGACAGGGGTCAAGGCCACGGGACTGGTAAAGGCAAGTCCCACAGACAGCAATACACCGAATGACATCATCACTGACCAGGGTTCACGCGCCACGATGGCCCAAAGTACCGAACCCATCACAATCGCTGTCCCGATCAACAATACAAACCGAGTGCCAAAACGTGCCACAAGCACACCTGCCAGCGGCATACCAATCCCGTAAAACAGCATCCCGACGGCCACAATCGTCGCGAGTAACGTCCGGCTAAAACCCAGGTCCTCGGCCATGGGAATGAAAAACGGACCAATCCCTAGCCGCATCCCGACCGTGAGTAGCGTCACGAACGTCGCCGCCGCCACAATATTCCAACCAAAATACCACCTACTGGATCCTGCCTGTACCTGAGTCAATCTCGTCCCCTCTATTTTTTATTGGATACCACAACGTTCTAACTGTACCTCTTGAATAGAGCGTCCTGCATGGTCGGCGGCAGGCAGCGGCACATCCTGTCCCTTGAGGCGCGCCCAAAGCCAAGGGAGTGCGCTGGCGACATCGGGTCTCTGCCCCACTGCGCGCGACACAATCTCACGACTTGTACCGCCATCCAAAGGACCCACATCAAAGCGGAAAAAATAATACGGCTCCTGCCCCATGCGCAGGTCCATCACAGTCAAGCGACCGTCTTGTTGACCTAGGCTATAAAAGCCATGACTAAACTTGGCGATCGCGGCGACACCCGCGTTGCCTGCAGCGACCTGCGCTAATGCATCGCAGCGTGGGTACTGCCTCCAGGTGATCTGCGACTTCTCATCGAGCAAGGACCGAAAGCCCTCGTAATAAGAGTCGGGGGTCATCGCGACCAAGCGCCACAGTATTGAATTAAACGCCGTGGGATTCACTAATAAACGTTCAGCGTGAATGCCAGACTCTTTTAAGGAGACTTCCGCAAGCTGGGTCATATGCGCTTGAACAGCAACACCCCACGCCAGATACAGGGTACTGAAGGCGAGTCCGACCGCGTTCCATTTCAAGCCACGCGCAGACTTAAAGATCAACGCCGCACCTAAACCGATTAAAAGCGGAACGGTATAGAGAGGATCAATAATAAAAATACTTCCCACACCATACGGGTGATCCGTGAATGGGAGCAATAATCGTGTGCCATATACCGTCATCACATCGAGCAGTGGATGGGTAAAGAGCACCAGCCAAAACGCCAATGTCCATCTTCGCCACAGCGTGGTGTGCCCCTGTCCCTGCAGCCTTGCCAAGCCCCAGCCTAGAATGGGTGCCAACAGGCTCAAGTACAACAGCGAATGACTTTCCGCGCGATGGCGGATCATATTTAAAATGGGATCACCATGATTAATGACGGAGTCAAGATCTGGCAGAGTCCCCGCGATGCCCCCCCAGAGGGCGGCTTTCCATATCGCAGTGCGACGCCCCATCACCCCGACCGTGATCGCCGCACCGAGCGCGATCTGACTTACCGAGTCCATTTAGGCTGCCACATCAACAACACGAGAATCAAGGCGCACACAGAACTAAACACGTAGAGCATATTGGGGCCACCGGCACGCATCAGGGCACCCGCGATCATGGGTCCGATCGTGGCACCCAAGCCATAGGTCATCATCACGACTGCAGCCAAGCCCACCCGCTTCTCAGCAGTGACGCGGTCATTGGCAAGGTTAGAGGCCAGGGTATAAAAGGTGAACTGAATCACCCCAAAGCCCGCGGCAAAAATCAGCATCACCCAATACGGCCAGCTCATCCAGCCCCACATCAGCACCGCAATGACAGTAAAGATCACAGCATTATTACGGATCAACTTGGCGCGGTCAGTGCGATCAGAAAGCCAACCCATCGGCCACTGTGCCATCAGACCTGCAATCACACTCGTCGCCGTGAAGAGCGCGATCTGCGGCGTACTCAGACCTTGGCCATACGCAAAGACCGCAGCCAAACCATAAAACGAAGCAGAAATATTTCCAGCGAGAAATACGGTGAAAAGCGCCTGCGGAGCCGCTTTGAAAAAATAAGGAAAATCGATCGGTGCGGGGGGCTGTGGAATAGGCAACTTGCGTTGTGTCAATACGATCGGCAACAGGCTCAGCGCCTGACACAGCGCCACAAAAATAAGTGGCCGCAAATCCAATGTTGGATAAAGCGTAATCGCGAGTTGCCCGAGCGCGGTACCCGAGCCGGACATCACCATGTAGACTGACATGACACGGCCACGATGACTGTTTTCTGTTTGCTCGTTCAGCCAGCTTTCCACCACGATGTATTGCACCGACATCGCCACGCCAACAATCAAGCGCAAACCGATCCAAACAGGTAAAGAGTCAAACAAACTTTGAGAAAGCACCGCGCAAATCGATACAATCGCTGCAGTCGCGCACGCGCGAACGTGTCCCACACGAATAATCAACCGATGCCCGATCCGCGCACCAAACACCAAGCCTAGGTAATACGCCGAGATTAAGGTTCCAATCCAAAAGGCACTCACCGACTCAGCGGACAATTTCAACGCGATATAGGTGTTGAATAGTCCCGTACTGACCAGCATCAACAGCGTGGCCAAATACAGCGAGGGAAAGGAACTGAGGGTTGAGATCATCTGAATATGAAAACATCCCGCCTAAAAAAGGACAGATGTCCTCATGAGACGGGATGAAATGAAACGTGACTGTGACGAAACGAGTCCGTCAGACTCAGCCTACAAACGAAACAAATCGCTTAGATCGCTTTTAGCATCGAAGCCGCGTCGCTGATCTCGTACTTGCCTGGCCCTTCGACGTGCAAGACTTTGACTACGCCATCATCGATATAAGCGGCGTAACGCGTTGAGCGTGTGCCCATGCCGCGTGCATTGAGATCGAGTTCCAGACCGAGTGCTTTGGTCCACTCAGCAGAACCGTCACCCATCATGCGAACCTTGCCAGCGGCTTTCTGCTCGCGGCCCCAAGCGCCCATAACGAAAGCGTCATTGACGGAAACGCACCATACTTCGTCAACGCCTTTTGCTTTGATCGCATCGAAATGCTCAACATAGCTCGGCACGTGTTTGGCAGAGCAAGTGGGCGTAAAAG
>JBIKOQ010000153.1:0-4901 GCA_044357955.1 Burkholderiaceae bacterium
TTGATCAAATAGGCAGTGGGCTTCATCGACTGAAGGCTTGCGGCATCCACAATCCCGCGGGTGCGATCGCTCAATACGATATGCACACTGATCGCATCCGACGTTTTAAAGAGCTCCTCTTTGCTGACTAGTTTGACACCGGCTTCGGCGGCACGCTCAGGGGTTAAGTTCGGACTCCAAGCCACCACGTCCATGCCAAAAGCCAAGCCAACGCGTGCGACTTGCTGACCCAAATTCCCTACACCCAAGAGGCCGAGTCGCTTGCCCTTGATCGTCGGCGGCATCGAAGTCTGCCACAGACCCTTTCTCATATTGGCATCTTCCTGCGGAATCTTTTTAAACAAAGCCAACAACAACGCCCAAGACAACTCGGCCGTCGCGCCCGTACTCATTGGGTCTCCAGGCGAACCCGAAACCACCACGCCTTTTTTACGACAGGCATCCAAGTCGATTGAGTTATTGCGCAAACCCGTGGTCACCAACAACTTTAGATTGGGCAAGGCCTCGATCACCGAAGCGGGGAATGCCGAACGCTCACGCATCGCGACGACAACATCAAAAGGTGCAAGTGTGGCGGCAAGTTTTTCAGGTTCGATAAAAGCATTAAAAAAAGTGACTTCGGCCTTGAGTGAGCCCCAATCGGCTAAACCCTCTGCAACTTTTAAATAATCGTCAAGTACGGCAATACGCATAGTGCTCTCCTGTGTTTTTCTATTGAATCAATTTACTTTATTGTTGTCGACGCTTTCAAACGCTTTTCGATTTCGTTTTTGGGTATCGCGCCACCGACGCGGCTGCCATCTTCAAAGAAAATAGCGGGCGTGCCTCGCACCATCAGTTTTTTTCCTAGCGCAATCATTTGGTCGATCGGGACCTCACAATCGATCTTGGGCGGCACCTTACCATTGAGCATCCAGGCATCCCATGTCGCGGCGCGATCGCTCGCACACCAAACGTTACGCACCTTTTGCGTCGAGTCAGGAGACAATATAGGGAAAGGGTAGGTGTAAACCGTCAGGTTATCAATGTCACCCAACGCTTTACGCAGCACTTTGCAATAGCCACAGTTGGGATCCTCGAAAATGGCAAGCTTGCGCGAGCCATCACCTTTGACCTGCTTCATCGCCAGTTCGACTGGCAACTGGTCAAAAGGCACGCGCGCAATGGCGTCCATCCGTTCACGGGTGTAATCCTGACGCGTTTTTGCATCGATCAACGTCCCGTCGAACACAAAAGTGACATTCTCATCGGTATAAACCAACTCAGGACCAAGCTGGATCTCATACAAACCAAAAGGTGTAAGACGTACCGCCGTGATAGACGGATTGTCGAAACGTTGCGAAAACAACTTTTGTACCGCTTGCAACTTAGCTTCGGTGGCTGCACTGGTCGCACTGGCCGTACTCGGCGCGCTCGGTACGCCTTGGGCAACACTCAGTGTGTCAAAAAAAGACGCGCAGATCAAGGTCAAACCAAGCAATACATGCTTAAAAAACATCACAACTCCTAACGAGAGGCACCTGCAATTAAATGGCGTTTGATAAACGGCAGTTTTTCAACCACATTCATCCCCACATTACGCAACCACGCCACGGGCGCTTGTTGCGCATTAAACAACCGAAACAACCCATCCGTCACTAAACGCATCGCCAACACGGGCTCGGTCCGAGCACGGCGATATCGTCTAAGCAACATCGCATCACCCGGACTGCGAAAAGACTCTCGATGGGCGATGGTATCAACAAGCGCTTCGACATCCCCAAGTCCGAGATTTAAGCCTTGCCCGGCCAGAGGATGGAGCCGATGCGCCGCATCACCCGCCAGCGCCAGTCCATCGGCAATCATCGGCGATTGATTCAGACTCAAGGGAAAACCGTGCAGTGGGCTTCTCATCGTCAGCGGACCCAAACGAGAGGCCGTCATTTCAGTAAGTTTGGCGTTTAAGTACTGCGCCTGCTCAAAAGCGGGCATGGACAACACCTCGTTGGCCAACGACTCTTTCGCCGACCACACCATCGACACTTGGGGCCCGTCCGAGGTCGTCGGCATCGGCAACAATGCCAACACGCCCTCAGGTGTAAACCATTGGATTGCCGCAGCTTGATGTGGGAAGCAAGTCGTAAAGTGCGCCACTAAACCTGTTGCACCATAGGGCTGAACCGTCACGGGCACGCCGGCTGCCGCACGAAGCGCTGACTGCGCACCATCGGCAGCCACAAATAAGTCCGCCCGCACAATCACACCTTGATCCGTTGCGATTTGCCCCGGAGCATAGCTTGCAACGTTCTCAGCGATCCAGGGCACGCTAAACATCTGCACGGCTTGTCTCAACACCCGCTCTATTTCAAGCGACTCCACAATCCAGGCTAGTTCAGTCTGCGCGGTTTGCCAGGCATTTAAATGCAACAAACCATCGGCGTCACCATGGATCTCCATGGCCTCTACCGGTGTTATTCGTCGCGCATCCAGCAAGTCCCAAACACCGAGCGCCGCGAGATAGCGCTGGCTTGCAGGCGAAATCGCATAGACACGCGCGTCAAACACCTCAGCAAGCGCAGGATCGATACTGCGTTTCGGACCCAACAAGGTCACGCGCTCGCCTCGGCGGGCGAAACCCAATGCGGTCGCAAGTCCGACAATGCCCGTGCCACAAACAACAATAGGCGTATTCATAAGGCGCTTTTTATCATTGAGCTGAGGATTCGACGCACCTATCGCGCCGAAGGTTGACCTGCTTGTTTAGGCCATAACGCCCACATCTGACCTTGTTGCTTCATACGACCCGCCATATTGCCTGCCGCCTCGCCAAAACCCCAGTAAAAGTCTGCGCGTGCTGGACCCTTAATCGCTGTGCCTGTGTCCTGAGCGAATACCAGCCGATTGAGCGACTCTTTTGAAGAGGGCATCGTGGTGGATAAAAATACCGGCGTACCCAGAGGCACAAAGTTAGTGTCAAGCGCGATCGATCGCTGCGCCATCAGAGGGATGCCATACGCACCCTTGGGTCCGATTTCCGGATCGGTCACAGGCTCTTCCTGAAAAAACACCAGCGCTGGATTGGCGTTGAGCATTTCCTGAACGCGATTGGGGTTACGCTTGGCCCAGGCGCGGATATTTTGCATCGACGTCTGCGCCAGAGGGATTTCACCCTTGTCGGCTAACCATTTTCCAATGGACACATAAGGGTGTCCATTGTGGTCTGCATATGCCAAGCGAATCGTTTTTCCATCAGGCAATTGGACGCGACCCGAGCCCTGAACCTGTAAAAAGAAATTGTCGACCGGATCATCGACATACACGATGGCCGGCGGACGGCGGCCTGACGCCTCTATAGCGGCGCGGCTGTCATAGGGAACGACGCGCTTGCCCTCAAGCTTGCCGCGTACCCGCTTGCCCGCGAGCTCTGGATACACACGACCCAAGTCAATCGTCAATAAATCAGCGGGGACCGTATAAAGCGGCCACTGGTTCGCGCCGCCCTTGGTACGAGAACCCTTGACTAAAGGCTCGTAATAGCCTGTCACAATATTGGACGCGGTCTTTCCGTCCGGCGCTTGTAAACGCCAGGGCGAGAGCCATGTTTGAATAAAGCGACGCACGGCTTGTGTGTCATTGGCCGCTGGCGCTCGCTTTGGATCCAACGCAGCGGCACAGACAGGTTGCCAAGCACGCGGTGTCGCCCGCGTGGGGCCTGCCAAATTGGTCGTCGTGGGTCGCATCAGGCCACGACAATTACGTACGAACGTCGTCCAAACATTACGTAAATCATCCTGATTCCATCCTGGCAAATCAGACCATGTCGCTTCCACAAACTTGCCCTGCAGATTGCGAGCGGCACTATCGGGCAACGCGCCAAGAGCGGGCACCGTCAACGGAGCATCAGGAGCAGCAATACCGGCAACGCCAAGCGATGCAGAGTCAGGTGGTGTAGATACGGTCGAGCAACCCGCAATCAACACCACGATTGTGGCCAAACTCAGGCGGAGCGTTCTTTTTTGCATCGTGATCGTATCTCGGTCTGTCATAAAAAATTAGTGGAGCGTACGGGGCATTGCTAACACAAATTCAGGGATGTCCACCTCGAATGGAACCCCGTTTTCACCAACACAATGGTAACTGCCGCGCATCGTTCCCACGGGTGTCTTGAGCGGACAGCCACTGGTGTACTCAAAGGTTTCGCCTGGACCGAGCAAAGGCTGCTGACCGACCACGCCCAGGCCGCGGACCTCATGCTCACCCCGCTCACCATCCGAAATAATCCAGTGGCGACTGATGACTTGCGCTGGGCGCTCACCTGTATTTGTAATCCGGACCTTATAGGCAAAAACAAACTGCTGTTTGCCCGGATCAGACTGCTCCGGCACAAAATGCGGCTCAACCACGACTGAGAGCTCAAAAGGTTTCACAAGCACATCCAAAGAAAACTGTAATAATGAGGGCTAACTAGAATCGGTGCTCGCATATCATGCCAGAAACTCACACCTTACCGACAGCTCGCCTCGCTCCCAGTATTTTATCTGCGGACTTCGCCCGACTGGGCGAAGAAGTTAAAAATGTTGTGGCCGCCGGCGCAGACTGGATTCATTTTGACGTGATGGACAATCATTACGTCCCCAATCTGACCATCGGCCCTATGGTTTGTGAGGCTATTCGTCCCCACGTACAAGTCCCCATCGATGTTCATCTGATGGTCGAACCCGTCGATAGCCTGATCCCGCTGTTTGCCAAAGCGGGTGCCAATATCATTACGTTTCACCCCGAAGCCTCCCGTCATGTGGATCGCAGCCTCTCGCTGATCCGTGACCAAGGCTGTCAGGCAGGTCTCGTCTTTAACCCCGCTACGCCACTTGACTGGCTCGCACACGTGATGCACAAAGTCGACATTATTTTGCTGATGTCGG
>JBIKOQ010000154.1:0-4897 GCA_044357955.1 Burkholderiaceae bacterium
ACAGGGGTCACGGTGATTACCGCCACGGTCGAGGGTATGGCGCCTGTTGGTCTCACGGTGAGTTCGTTTAATTCCGTCTCGCTCGATCCACCACTCGTGGTCTGGAGCCTGTCGCGCAATTCTTCTTCGCTCAAGACCTTAGAGCAATGCGAGCGCTATGTTATTCATGTCCTGGGTTCAAACCAAATGTCGGTCTCCCAGCGGTTTGCGAGCGGCCCTGCGGCCGATCGTTTTAACGGCATCCCTCTGACACAGGCGCCCAATGGTTCACCTCGGCTCGATCTGCCCTGTGCCGCGTGGTTTGAATGCGCCAATCATCGTCGCTATGAAGAAGGCGATCACATTATCTTTATTGGTGCCGTGGAACATTGCGCGCGCACTGAAGCACTCCCTTTGGTCTATCACGCCGGCGGCTATGATCTAACGCCTGCTGACGTGCGTTAATCAATCAAGACATCACGAGACATCATGAGTACAGATATTGATTGCATCGTCGTTGGAGCCGGTGTCGTTGGGTTAGCGATCGCACGCGCCTTGGCGCTCTCTGGGCGCGAAGTCATGGTGGTCGAGGCGGCCGAGGGGATCGGTACCGGCACCAGTGCCCGCAACTCCGAAGTCATTCATGCAGGTATTTACTATCCTGCGGGCAGCCTAAAAGCCAAGCTCTGCGTTCAAGGCAGGCACATGCTTTATGCCTATTGCGCTGAAAAAGGCGTTGCGCATAAAAAGATTGGCAAGCTGATTGTGGCAACCAGCCAAGAAGAGATTCCCAAGCTCACTGATATCTTGCAAAAAGCCCGGACCAATGGGGTCGATGATATGGCGTTGTTGACAGCGGAACAAGCGATGGCGCTCGAGCCCGCGCTGTTTTGTACCGCTGCGTTACTGTCACCCTCCACGGGCATCATTGACAGTCATGGTTTGATGCTTGCGTATCAAGGTGATGCCGAAAACGCCGGAGCGCAATGCGTTTTTCATACGCCGCTTGAGTCTGGACGAGTTCGCGAAGGTGGTGGATTTGAGCTCCAGTTTGGTGGCGCAGAGGCCATGAGCTTGTCTTGCAACGTACTGATTAATGCCTCTGGCTTGCACGCGCCTACCCTTGCGCGGCGCATCGAAGGCATCCCTGCAGCCTCTATCCCCAACGAATATTTATGTAAAGGCAGCTACTTTACCTTGCAGAGCCGCGCGCCCTTTACACGCCTGATTTATCCCACCCCGCACCATGCAGGTCTTGGCGTTCATCTCACCCTCGATCTCGGGGGTCAGGCCAAGTTCGGCCCTGACACGGAATGGATCGACCGCGTGGATTACGACATCGACCCAAGTCGCTGCGATGGTTTTTATGAAGCGGTCCGCAGTTACTGGCCCGGCATGCAGGATGGCTCGTTGTCGCCCGGTTATACCGGCATTCGGCCTAAAGTCTCCGGGCCTCACGAGCCCGCTGCCGACTTTATGATTGTGGGGCAAGCCACCCATGGCATCCCCGGCCTGGTCAACCTCTTTGGCATCGAATCGCCAGGGCTCACCTCTAGCCTCGCGATCGCTGAGGAAACCCTTGCCCGCCTCCATCCCTAAGCCAGAGAGACACTCAACATGTCACATCCCGTTCCTGATGCTCACGGACTGAATCTTTTTGCAGCGGACGCGGGACGTGACCTCTTGGCTTGCTATCTATCCAAGGATTTACACGCGCATTTGTTGCCACATCTAGAGCGGCTTGGAGGCCTTGCAGGCGCCTTGCTCGACGATTTGGCCGGCGACGCAGATAAACATCCCCCCACTCTCTCCGTGCGCACGCGCGCAGGAATCGATACCAATCAAGTCAACAAGCATCCCGCGTATGTCGAGCTTGAGCGCTTTGCCTACAGCGAATTCGGCCTTGCGGCGATGTCGCACCGGGGCGGCGTACTTGGCTGGCCCAAGCCTATGCCGCCTGCGGCTAAATATGCGTTGACCTATTTGTTTGTGCAGGCTGAGTTTGGCTTGTGTTGCCCTGTAAGTATGACCGATTCGCTGGCCCGGACCTTGCGCAAGTTTGGTGATCCCGCGCTGGTCGAGCGAGTGCTCCCCATGGTCACGACGCAAGATTTTGACGCCCTCCATCAAGGCGCGATGTTCATGACCGAACAAGGCGCTGGGTCGGATGTAAGCGCGACAGCGACCGAAGCCGCCTTGGGCGCGGATGGCCAGTGGCAGCTCTCTGGTGACAAATGGTTTTGTTCAAACCCCGATGCGGGCTTTGCCATGGTGCTGGCACGCTCCGAGGCTGTTGACGGACTCAAAGGAGTCTCGCTCTTTCTTTTGCCACGCACCAAGCCCGATGGGTCGGCTAACAACTATCGTATTTTGCGGCTCAAAGACAAACTCGGTACACGCTCGATGGCAAGTGGCGAAATCCGTCTCGAAGGCGCCTTTGCCTGGCTCGTAGGCGAACGCGGCCAGGGTTTCAAGCAGATGGCGGACATGATCAACAACTCGCGACTCTCCAACGGCGTGCGCGCTGCGGGACTCATGAGGCGCGCGTTGACCGAAGCCCTCTACGTCGCCAAGCACCGTCAAGCTTTTGGCAAGCGTCTAAACGAAATGCCATTGATGCAACGCCAACTGAGCAAAATGGCCATGCTGACCGAGCAAGCCCGCACGATGGTGTACCAAACTGCGCAAGCGCTGGCCGCCTCGGACGAGGATCTATCAAAACGTCCACTGATGCGCATCATGACGCCGCTGATCAAGTTTCGCGCCTGTCGCGATGCCCGCAGAGTCGCGGGCGATGCCATGGAAGTCAGAGGCGGTTGCGGCTATATCGAAGAGTGGAGTGACCCACGGATCTTGCGCGATGCGCATCTTGGGTCGATTTGGGAAGGAACGAGCAATATCGTGGCTCTCGACGTACTTAGAGCGATTCAGCGCGAGGATTCACTCCCCGCCTTACGCGCGCATGTTGAGACATTACTCAACGAAGGCGCACCCGTCAGCAGTCAATTGGCCGCGCTGCAAACCGAATGCATCGAGCGTGCCTTTGCCTTCGCCGCGACAGCCAGCGATCTCAATCACTCTGAACAAGCACGGCAAGTCGCCACCGCGCTCTATAACGTCGTCACCATGGCGGGAATGCGCTGGGAGGCCAAACAGGCCAAGATGCCGATGCGCAGCCTCCTTGCCGACCTGGTCTTGCAGCATCGTCTCGCTGCACGCGACCCGATCGCCGATCCACTTTTAGCGGACGCCCGCCTCGTCGACTGGTTATCCGCCTCGATTTAACCCTATGATTACACTTATCCCTTTTCTCTAAAAAGAAGACAAGAAAAATGAGCCAAGCACCTTCCCCCAGCAAGCCTCGCACCGGTGGTCAGATTCTCGTCGGTCAACTCGTCAGCCATGGCGTCAAGCACGTATTCTGCGTACCTGGCGAAAGCTTTCTTGCCGTACTCGACGCCTTGGTGGATGTCAGCATCGAGGTCACGGTTTGTCGACAGGAAGGCGGGGCCGCCATGATGGCCGACGCCTATGGCAAACTCACGGGTACCCCTGGTATTTGCATGGTCACGCGCGGGCCTGGTGCCTCCAATGCGTTGGCAGGTATTCACATCGCCAAGCAAGACTCTACCCCTGTGATTGTCTTTGTCGGACAAATCGAACGCGGCATGCGCGAGCGCGAAGCGTTTCAGGAAATGGACTACCGCGCAGTTTTTGGACAGGCCGCCAAATGGGCCACTGAGATTGATGATGCGGCGCGGATCCCCGAGATTTTGTCGCGCGCCTTTCATGTCGCGACCTCAGGACGTCCCGGCCCAGTTGTGATTGCTTTGCCCGAAGACATGCTGGTCGAGATGGCTACGGTCGCCGATGCCCCGCACTATGTGGCCATCGACTCCGCACCGGCTGCAGGTCAAATGGCTGCGTTGGCCGAACGACTCTCCAAGGCAAAAGCGCCTGTTGCGATCCTGGGTGGCGCACGCTGGAGTGCTCAGGCTGTCGAGCAGTTCGCACAATTTGCCGAGCGCTTTAAACTGCCCGTTGCTGTATCGTTTCGCCGTCAAATGCTTTTCCCGGCTAACCATCCGTGCTTCATCGGTGATGTTGGCATCGGCTTAAATCCCGAGCTGCTCAAGCGCGTTCAAGACGCCGACCTCGTGTTGCTCGTCGGTGGGCGCATGTCAGAAATGCCAAGCCAGGCCTATACTCTTTTCGATATTCCCGTGCCCAAGCAAGAGCTGGTGCATGTCCATCCTGATAGTGGCGAGCTGGGCCGGGTCTACCGCGCTTCGATCGCGATCAATGCTTCACCGATTGCTTTTGCTGCCGAATTGGCTGCCCTGCCCACGCCTGCGGCCACACCCTGGGCAGCGAGCACCGAGGCCATGCACAAAAGCTACCTCGCCTGGAGCGATCCTGCTCCCATTAAAACGCCCGGTGCCGTGCAAATGGGCGGCGTGATGGAATATCTCGAAGCGCATTTACCCGCTGATGCCATCATGACGAACGGCGCAGGTAATTTTGCGACTTGGCTACATCGCTTCCACCGCTTTACTCAATACGGCACGCAACTCGCTCCCACCTCGGGTTCGATGGGCTATGGTTTGCCTGCCGCCGTTGGCGCCAAACGCTTTTCGCCCGACAAGTTAGTCGTCTGCTTTGCCGGTGACGGTTGCTTCATGATGCATGGTCAGGAATTTGCCACCGCAGTGCAGTACAACCTGCCGATTGTGGTCGTGATCATCGATAACGGCATGTACGGCACCATCCGAATGCATCAGGAAAAACATTACCCCGGCCGCATTTCTGCGACGCAACTGAGAAATCCCGATTTCGCAGCCTATGCGCGTGCCTTTGGCGGTCACGGCGAGCGTGTCGAAAAAACCGAAGAGTTTGGACCTGCATTCGAGCGTGCGGT
>JBIKOQ010000155.1:0-4885 GCA_044357955.1 Burkholderiaceae bacterium
AAGGTTCTTGAGGTTGCACTTTCTGAACCTACTAAACCTCTTCCTGAGGAGTCGGTCGTTTCAAAGGAAGTGGTTGCAAAGTCTGAGACTGTGGCCGTTACGGATCCTGTGCTTAAGCACTAAGCAGTCTTTGATGCAGGTATTTGTTGATTCCGTGCGTCTTGATAAATGGCTTTGGGCCGCACGGTTTTTTAAGTCACGTACGCTCGCTGTCGCGGCGATCGAGGCTGGGCGCGTGCTCGTTGGAGAGGATCGGGCAAAACCTGCGCGCTTGATCAAGGTAGGTGAGCGTTTAAAAATCACGCGTGAGCAAGAAAAGTTTGAGCTTGTGATTCGCGGAATCACGGAGCTGCGTAAATCAGCGCCTCTCGCTAGGTTGTTGTATGAGGAAACCCCGGAAAGTCTGCTTGCTCGGCAGACCATGGCTGAGAATAGACGTTTTTATAACGAACCTTCTCAAGACATTGCGGGTCGTCCAACAAAGCGTCATCGTAGGGCTTTAGATCGCTGGAAAGAGGGCTGAGATATTTGCAGGCTCAGTCCTTTACTTGTCTGGGCTGATGGGGTGATTAATTTAAGGGACTGTTTCTGATCAAACCTAAGGCAATACCCTCAACGGTAAAGTCCTGGCCAGGCTGAATGATGATTGGATCAAAATCAGGATTTTCTGGCATGAGCTCGATGTGTTTCGCTTTTTTGTTTAAGCGCTTAACCGTGACCTCATCATCGATCCGTGCAACGATAATTTGTCCGTGACGAGCTTCGTTCGTTTTTTTGATTGCAAGCAAATCACCGTCCAAAATACCCACATCACGCATGCTTAAACCTTTTACCTTGAGCAGGTAATCAGGTTGCTGTGCAAAGAGGTTGGGATCAATAGATATTTCTTTTTCGATGTTTTCAGCGGCCAACATGGGATAGCCCGCAGCGACACGACCAATCAGAGGCACAAGCATTTGTCCCATCTCAGGTGGGGGACTAAGGCGGACGCGTTCTTGAGTATCGGTCGACCTCACACGATCATCTGTACTGTCGATCTGATCAGAGGTGAAGTCAGCAGCGCTTTCAGTCAGTCTGATGCCCCGTGAGGCCCCAGCGGTGAGCTCGATGACGCCCTTGCGAGCGAGTGCCCTGAGGTGGTCCTCTGCGGCGTTTGCAGAGCGAAACCCAAGCTTTTGGGCAATCTCGGCACGAGTGGGTGGAAATCCGGTACTGGCCACGGCCTCCCTGATCAAATCCAAAATTTGCTGCTGGCGTTCAGTCAGTTTGATTGTCATGATCAGATCCTGGAGGTCATTGCACATACAGTGCTGTTTATATATACAGCATATATTGTGCACCATTTACAAATACTTAGCAAATATTATCTGTATAAAAAAACAGCTCCGGCAAGCGGAGCTGTTGAAAACGATAAGAAAAACGTCAATGCTAGTTTTTCATGACACTTGCGATCGCTTTCGCCACAACATCAATGTTGTGGCTATTGAGTGCCGCTACGCAAATCCGACCACTGCTCACAGCGTAAATAGCGTGCTCCGAACGAAGCGCTTCGACTTGTGCCGCAGTCAGCCCTGAAAACGAGAACATACCGCGTTGTTTCATCACAAAACCAAAGTCCTCTTTCACGCCATTTTCAGCCAGTTTTTCAACAAGCTGACGACGCATCAAGCGAATACGTTCGCGCATCCCAGCCAGCTCTTGGTCCCAGAGGGCGAAGAGTGCGGGGGTGTTTAACACCGTTGATACGATGGTACCACCATGCGTGGGGGGGTTGGAGTAGTTGGTACGAATGACCCGTTTGACTTGGCTCAGTACGCGGTTGGACTCATCTTGACTGCCTGTCACAATCGTCAGTGCTCCAACACGTTCACCATACAGTGAGAACGATTTTGAAAAGGAGGAGCTGATGAACATCGTCATGTCGAGTTCTGCAAAAAGGCGAACTGCAGCTGCATCTTGCTCGAGCCCGTCACCAAAACCCTGATAGGCAATATCAAGAAAGGGGATGAGTTGAGTTTGCTTGACAACGTGTGCGACTTCACGCCATTGATCCGTGGTTAAGTCCACGCCTGTCGGGTTGTGGCAGCAAGCATGCAACACAACTACGCTTTGCGCAGGCAGAGCGCGCAACGCATTGAGCATGCCTTGAAAGTCAAGTCCGTGTGTGTTGGCATCGTAGTAGGGATAGTTGACGACCTCGAAGCCGGCGCGCTCGAACAATGCACGATGGTTTTCCCAGCTTGGATTGCTGATCGCGACTTTTGCCCCAGGTACGAGTTGTTTTATAAAGTCAGCGCCGATTTTGAGTGCGCCAGTTCCGCCTAGTGCCTGCATCGTCAATACTCGACCCGCTGCGACAAGAGGAGAGTGTTTACCCAGGACCAATTCTTGAGCACCCTTGTTGTAGCCTGCAATACCCTCAATAGGAAGATAGCCTCGTGCAGCAGCAGCCTCGACGCGCGCGACTTCTGCTTTGTGGACGGCTGCGAGCAAGGGGATTTTGCCGTGATCGTCATAGTAGACACCCACCCCAAGATTGACCTTGTGGGCGCGTGTATCGGCGTTGAATTGTTCATTAAGCCCCAGGATGGGGTCACGAGGGGCGAGTTCTACGGATTGAAAGAGGGTGCTCATTTGAGGTGTCAGTAGATAGATGCTGGAAGGTTGATACTTGTTTTAAAGTATCGAGTTAAAGTACCAAATTAAAGTACCAAATTTTAATACCACTCATTGTTTTGGGTGGACGCTCTGTCTTACAGGGGACATAATAGATGGTTGCCCGCATCCGAGGGGTTTCCCGAATAAGTCTAGCATGGCCTCAAACATTCCACCTGACGAAATAAACGCAAACGGCAGATCTAGCCTGCCTGCGGCGATTGCTCATGAGGGCGTCGTGACTGCGCGCGCCTCGATTCCGACGGTACCGGCCTCGATTTCCACAGGCAAAGAAGAGCCGCGCTATGTTGATTATCCAGATAGCCCGTTTCATTTGTATCAGCCTTACCCACCGGGTGGAGATCAACCGAATGCCATTAATCAGCTTGAGCAAGGCGTCAGGGATGGCCTGATGATGCAAACGCTTTTAGGCGTGACCGGCTCGGGTAAAACCTTCACCATGGCCAATATGATTGCCCGTCTCGGGCGGCCTGCGGTTGTTTTGGCGCCCAATAAAACACTCGCGGCGCAGCTTTACGCAGAAATGCGTGAATTTTTTCCAAAAAATGCTGTTGAGTATTTTGTTTCCTATTATGACTACTACCAACCCGAAGCGTACGTACCTACACGTGACTTGTTTATTGAAAAAGACTCTTCGATCAACGAGCATATCGAGCAGATGCGCTTGTCCGCGACCAAGAGTTTGCTCGAGCGACGCGATACGATCATCGTAGGGACCGTTTCTTGTATCTACGGTATTGGTAATCCTTCCGATTACCACGCGATGGTGTTGATTCTTCGTGTCGGAGACAGGATCCCGCGTCGAGAAATTCTGGCCCGTCTTGTCGCCATGCAATATGAAAGAAACGATACTGAATTTACGAGAGGAACGTTTCGTGCACGCGGGGAGACGATTGATATTTTTCCTGCTGAAAGTGCCGAACTTGCGGTGCGTTTATCGTTATTCGATGATGAGGTTGAGAGTCTGGAGCTATTTGACCCCTTAACAGGCAAAGTCCGTCAAAAAGTCCCGCGCTTTACGGTTTATCCGGGCTCGCATTATGTGACGCCGCGCGACACTGTTTTGCGTGCGATTGAAACCATTAAGCAAGAATTGCGTGAGCGGGTTAAATTTTTTGTCGATGGGGGGCATCTTGTTGAAGCGCAACGAATCGAACAAAGAACACGCTTTGATTTAGAGATGCTCACTGAATTGGGTTTCTGTAAGGGCATCGAGAACTACTCACGTCATCTCTCTGGCGCAGCCCCTGGTGATCCGCCCCCGACACTGATTGACTATTTACCAAGTGATGCTTTGATGTTCATCGATGAAAGTCACGTCACGATCGGTCAGTTAGGCGGTATGTATCTTGGCGATCGTTCGCGTAAAGAAACACTCGTGACGTATGGTTTTCGTTTGCCGTCAGCGATGGATAACCGACCGCTCAAAATGCAAGAGTTCGAGACTCGAATGCGTCAGTGTGTTTTTGTTTCAGCCACGCCTGGGAAATATGAACAAGCACACTCTGACAATGTGGTGGAGCAAGTGGTTCGTCCAACGGGGCTGGTGGATCCCGTCGTGGAGGTCCGACCAGCCAGAACTCAGGTTGATGATTTATTGGGTGAGATTAAATTACGTGTTGCGATTGAGGAAAGGGTCCTTGTGACCACGTTGACCAAACGCATGGCTGAGGACCTAACCGATTACTTAGCAGAGCATGGGATTCGTGTCAGATATCTTCATTCTGATATTGATACGGTTGAACGGGTTGAAATTATTCGCGATCTTCGTCTGGGTGTCTTTGATGTACTTGTTGGCATTAACTTGTTGCGTGAAGGCCTTGATATTCCAGAGGTTTCGTTGGTCGCGATACTCGATGCCGATAAAGAAGGTTTTCTTCGCTCTGATCGTAGCCTGATTCAGACAATCGGTCGAGCAGCACGCAATCTGAATGGCCGAGCTATTTTGTATGCGGATCGCATCACCGACTCCATGACGCGTGCAATGGGGGAAACGGAACGCAGAAGGCTTAAACAGCTTGCTTTTAATAAAGAGCATGGAATCGAAGCGCGAAGCGTGCGAAAAGCAGTGCGCGAATTGATTGATGGGATTGTTGCGCCTGCGTTTAGAGATCAAGGAGCTCCTGAGGTTTCTCTTTCTTTATTGACCGATGAAAAGGCCTTGGCTAAAGAATTTAAGCGCTTGGAAAAATTGATGCTGGATCATGCG
>JBIKOQ010000157.1:0-4869 GCA_044357955.1 Burkholderiaceae bacterium
GCAAATGACGCGCGATGTTTTCAACCTCGACGATCGCATCATCGACCAAAATACCGACCACCAACGCCAACGACGTCAGTGTGACCATATTGAGGGTGAAACCGAACAAATACATTCCCAGAAAAGCCGGCAAGATCGACAAGGGCAGCGCAGCCGCCGACACAATCGTCGCTCTCCAATCCCTGAGGAAATACCATACCACCAACACCGCTAAAATCGCCCCTTCGTAGAGAAGATGCATCGAAGCATCAAAATTTTCCTCGGTCATCGCGACGTTATCGATTTGTTCAGAAAACACAATATCCGGATGCGCGGCTCGAAGACTCTCAATCACTTGTCGCACGTCGCGCGCGACCGTGACCTCGTTGGCGCCTTTGCTACGCATGATTTCGAAAGCGACGACAGGCTTTCCATTGACCAGCGCGATTGAACGTCGCTCGGCAGTGGTATCGGAAATTGTCGCGATCTGATCCAGGCGCACGCGACGACCGTCTGATAAAGACAAGTCGATCTTGCCTAAGTCCTGAGCCGTTTCTGCCGTAGCGATCGTACGAACGGCCTGCTCGGCACCACCGATATCCCCACGACCACCCGGGGCCTCCTGCTGAATCAACCTTAAACGACGCGAGACATCCGCCGCGGTCACACCCAAGGCCGCCATACGCGTAGGATCAAGCTCGACGCGAATCTCTCGATTCAGTCCACCCATACGCTTGACGCGACCCACGCCATTGACGGTCAACAGCTGTTTGGCGACAGTATTGTCGATAAACCAAGAGAGCGCCTCCTGATCCATCCGCGACGATGTTAGGGCATACGTCATCAACGGACGTCCGGCTGTCGTTGCACGCAAAATGGTCGGTTCGCGCACATCGGCAGGCAAGTCGGCGCGGACTCGTGTGACAGCGTCTCTCACGTCATTGACGGCCTCCATGGCATTTTTTTCAAGAACGAACTCGACATGGATTACCACCGCGCCTTCAAGAATCTTGGTGTAGATATTCTTGATGCCCTGCAAGGTCGCGATCGAGTTTTCCAGCTTGCGCGCGACCTCTGTTTCAAGCGTCGCAGGGGCGGCGCCCGGCAAACTCGCCTCGACCGTCACCATAGGCAACTCGATATCGGGAAAGTCTTGCACCCCGATGGCTCTAAAAGACAGGATACCGGCGATCGATAGCAATATAAACAGCAAGATCGCCGGAATCGGATGACGGATGGAAAAAGCAGAAAAATTCATGACCGCTCAACCGCGACTAGATCGCCATTGGTCAAAAAACCTGCGCCAGACTCGACAATCGTATCCATGGCAGATAATCCGGAAAGCACCTCAACACGAGCGCCAACCCGACGTCCTGTTTGAACCCGCACTTGCTCGACACGTTGGTCTACACCCAGTTTGAACACATAACTAAAACCATCCCGCATCACCACCGACTCTTGTGGCAAGGTCAACCCTTGGCGATCACCAAGGTTGAATGTACCTAAGGCAAACATGCCAGCGCGGATGGGTGGCTCATCGCTCTGAGCGATCGGTAAATCCACATAGACAATCGCGGTACGCGCCTGGGCATCGACGGTTGGTCCAATCACTCGGACTTGACCGATCACGGGTGGTTGTCCCTTGGCTAAGCTCGCAGGAAAGACATCCACAGGCATACCGACCTTGATTCGACCTAGTTCCTCTGACACCACCTCAGCTCGCCATTCAAGGCGATTTTGTCGCAACATCTTGAAGAGTTCAGCGCCGACCGGCACGACCGCACCCACACTCGCCATACGGGCAGAGATGACGCCATCGTCTGGCGCGAGAACCTCGGTATATTTCAGACGCAGCTCATGCGACTGTCGATGCGCACGCGCTGCCTCGACCCGAGCAGTCGCTGTTTGCTGAGCCGTCAAATACTGACTAATTTGCTGGGCAGACAGAGCGCCAGAGGTCTTGAGACTGCGCGCGCGTGACGCATTGGCTTCGGCCTCGGCGAGAGCCGCAACAGCTTCGGACTCTTGGGCTTTTTGCACAGCCAGATCGGCCAACACGGTATCCTGGGCAAAGACCGCTAATACTTGACCTTTTTTAACGTGGTCTCCCACATTGACGCGCACCTCGGCAATCCGTAAACCGCCCACCTGCGCCCCGACCGACGCGTCTTGCCAGGCGGCGATATTGCCATTCGCGCGAATGGTCGCGGGCAGCGCGATCAAGCTTGGTTTTGTGACAGAAACGGTGAGCGCGGGACGCGCCGTCCCTGGCGGTGCCGTGAAAGCAGGCGTTGATAACCATAACGAAGCACCCACTAAAATCAGCGTTAAGCCCAACAAAGAATGACGCATTAAATCAAGTTTTTGTTTCATTATTGGAGCTTGCCTGTCAAAATTTCACTAGGGTTTTGTTGCACAGTGCGGACGACCGCTGCCAGATCCTTGGCATCCCAGCCACCGCCAACGGCCCGATACAAAGCGATGTAGGCATTAACACGTTCACGCCGGACATTCGCCAAAATGTTATCGGCGTTGACCGACAGTCTTCTTGTTTCCTCAAGGTCGAGAATACTCGCCAGACCGAACTTGTAGCGCGCCTGCGCCGCTTGTAATGATTCACGATAGCCCTTAGAGGCTTTCAAACCCTCACTCTCTCGCTGATTCAAACTATCGAGTCGTACCAAAGCCTCTTCAACCTCTCTGACCGCGCGACGGGCCTGCGTCCGGTAATTCGTCGCAGCGACCTGGTAGGCAATTTTGGCCGTTTCCACATTTGCAGCCCGACGACCGCCATCAAAAATAGGCAAACTTAATGAAGGTCCGATCGACCAAGAGGTCGCGCTGATTGATCCCACACCGCTCTCGAAACTCAACGGACCAATATTGCCAAGCAGCGACAAGCGCGGAAAACGCTCAGCTTCCCGCACACCGATATCCGCGCTCGCTGCGGCAAGCTCACGCTCAGCCGCCGCCACGTCGGGACGCTGCGATAAAACCTGCGCCGGCACGCGTTGCACGACTGGCATGGCCGGTTGCGGGAGTACACGCGTCCCCTTGGCGAGCCGTTGACGAAGTTCGGACTCAGGCAACGCGGTGAGCGCAACCAGTGCCTTGATCAATAAATCACACTCCGCGCGCTGCCCCACATCACGCGCCTGACCCTCAGCCGCACTGGCGCGCGCGAGCGCAGCATTGGCAGGTGACTGAAACCCCGTTTGAGCCAACTCCTGCGTCAAACGTGCTGTTTGCATGCGGGACTGCGCGTCTGCATGCGAAAGCCCTGCGAGTTGCTCACAGCTCCGAAAGTTGGTGTAGAGGCTCGCGGTATCTGCCGAGATAGAAATTCGGGCCTCATGCCAATTGGCGACCTGAGCGGCTAAGCGTGCCCGAGCGGCTTCGCTGCCTCGCGCCAAACCACCAAACAAATCGATCTCCCAGCCTGCTTGAAGCTGCGCCTGAGCGGTAGTGGCGACAACCACAGGCCCACCAAGCTGATACGTGCCTCTCGATAGCGCACCCGAAGCATTGAGTACTGGCAATGCGGCGCTATCTGCCGTCACCAACAATGCTCGCGCCTGGGCAATTCGTAACGCAGCTTGCGCCATGCTGCTGCTTTGCTTTTGGGACTGATCAATGAGTTCGACTAAAACAGGATCTTTGAATTGAGACCACCATGCAACAAGGGCCACAGAGTCTCCCTCGTGCGGCAAAGCTTGCTGCCATGTCTCAGGCTCAGTGTTCCATTGCGTGGCTTGCTGGCGATCGTAATCGGGTCCGAGCGTGATGCACGCAGAGAGTAGCAGCAGCACCCAAGGAACCGCTAAAATTCTTAAATAAATCATGCTGATAGATTAACAGAGAGCCACTGATTAAAGCTGTCATTGCCTCATGCTGCCTAGGCCTTAATCGGCATGCCTGGAAACGCCGGTGGCTTGGCAAACCAAAATAAAAATGTCCCGGCACCTGCAATTAAAGCCAGCACGGTAAAGCCCAAATCATAGGTACCCGTCGCATCCCCCATGATGCCCGCCAACAAGGGTCCGGACACCTGCCCCACGGCTGTCAACATAGCAGAGAGCCCAAGAATCATACCGATCGATTTTCGGCCAAAATAGTCAGCACGAATAGCCTGCATGAAAGGCCCCCGAATGCCCCAGGCCAAGCCATGAAAGACAGCAAAAAGAACCAACATGACCGGCCCGATTGCATAGGTCAGCATCAGCATGCCTACCATGTGCATGGTCATACAGGCAGCCGCCACACGATTTTTTTGTAATTTGTCACCCAGCACACCACCCAGCAACACGCCAATCACCTGAAAACCCGTCATCAACGTGATGTAAAAAGCAGCTTGTGCGATGGTGTATCCCAAGGAAATACGCATGTGATTGATCGCATGCGTATTGACGGCAGTCACAATGATCAAGGCGACACCGTGACCAGCCGATAGCAACCAAAATGCCTGTGTTCTCAGCGCTTGCTTGGCCGTGAACTCTGGCTCCGCCTTTTCCGGGCTCTCGGTACCAGCGACATCGACGACCGTGTTTCGTTTGGCACCCAGACCATCGACCGTTTCTCCGAAGTCCTCAGGACGACGTCGGAAAATACAGGCCAAGGGATAACCCACCACGATCGCCACCACGCCGCAACCGAATGACGTCTCTCTCCAGCCGATGCTTTCAATACTCCAGGCGATGATCGGGACGAACATGCCTCCGAGCGCCAAGCCAAGACCCACCATCGACAGCGCCCGTGCACGTTTTCTTTCAAACCACTGTATCACCCCAACGTTCAAGGGAAAGTAACCGGCCATCGAGGAACCAATCGCGATCACCACGACGGCGCCGTAAAAACTCAGCAAGGAATCGACTTGGCTCATCAGCATGAAGC
>JBIKOQ010000159.1:0-4839 GCA_044357955.1 Burkholderiaceae bacterium
TGCGACTTAATTTTGGCCTCTCAAGGCCGACTTGGACATTTTTTTCAACCTGGGCGCCTCGGGCCCGGTACCATTCAATGACCGCGACCCCATGAAAGAACGCGCTTCCATTGTCGTCTCGCTTTTCATCCTCACTTTGTTGGTGATGGGGACGTGGTGGGCGGCCGACTACTCTCAGCGTGCGGTTCAGATTGATCCTCCGAGCCGACTGACCCACGAGCGCGACACCTGGGCAAAAAAAATCGTCTTAGTGCGGACCAATGACAAGGGAATTGTGATTCATCGCCTCGAGGGCGATCTGATGGAGCACTTTCCTGACGACAAATCCTACGAGCTTCAAGCACCGCGTGCTTTTACTCTCAGAGAAGAAAATCCACTGACAGTCGCCACCTCCAACGTCGCGTTTATTTACGATGAAGGCGATCGGATTATCATGCGCGGAGGCGCTGTACTGCTGCGCTTAGGCGATGCCCAACGTCAACCGCTTAATTTTCGCAGCCAAGAGATCACTCTGTTAGTGGATAAAGATATCGCCTACACCGACCTGCCCGCCGTCGCCACAAGTGGTCGCTCAAAAATGTCCGGCGTAGGGATGCGTTTTAACAACGTCACGCAACAATTGGATGTATTGCAATCAACAGATGTCGACATCGCCCCCAAAGACCAGCGCGAGGGCGCCACACCTCCTGCACAATGAGCCAATCCATGATTTTTAATCTTGCCCTGCCCATTCTTTGCAAGCTCCTCCTTCTTGGAGTCGTCGCCAGCGCACAGGCACAAACCCCCGCTGCGCCCATCGAAGAGCCCAGCACCACGATTTTGTCCGACACGCTGCGCTACGACGACACTAAAAGGGAAAGCTCCTTTACCGGCAAGGTGGTGATGACGCGAGGTTTGCTGACTCTCAGCTCTGACACCTTGTCCATGCGCGAAGACGCCGAAGGCAATCAGTATGGCATTGCGACCGCAGATCCGGGCAAGCGTGTTTTCATCCGACAAGTTCGTCCTGAAAACTTTGAAGTGCTCGAAGGCGTCGGCCTCAAAGCAAACTATGACGGTAAAAATGAAACGTTTGATTTGATTGGTCAAGCCGTTGTCACCCGCTACATTTGCGGTAAACATTTTGATACGGTAAGTGGTCAGCAAGTCCGCTACAACCAAAAAACAGATGTCTATCAGGCTTTTTCCGGACCCGACTCCTTTAATCCTGATGGACGCGTGCGCTCGGTTGCACAACCCAAAGCCCGCACTGAAGCCGCCGTCGCAGCCTGCCGAGCCGCACAGGCCAATACGCCTACGCCCGAGCTCATGCCTGCTAGCCCTCCCCCTGTGGCGCCTCGCCCCTAATGCCCTGACTCCCAAAGACCACAAGCTTCTTCATGCAAACATCGCACGCTTCGACCAATTTTGATTCACAAGCACTCTCTACCCCCGGGCAACTGAGCGCGACAGGTCTGCGCAAATCCTATGGTGGGCGCATGGTGGTGCAAGACGTCTCAATCTCCGTCAAAAGCGGTGAGGTTGTGGGCCTGCTGGGTCCTAACGGTGCTGGAAAAACCACGAGTTTTTATATGATTGTCGGGTTGGTAGCCGCCGATGCAGGCCGGATTGAAATCGATGATACCGTCATCAGTAGCATGCCGATCCACAAACGCGCGCGCCTCGGGCTATCCTACTTGCCCCAAGATGCCTCTGTATTTAGACGTCTGACTGTCGAAGAAAATATTCGCGCCGTGCTCGAGCTTCAAATCGATAACGATGGCAAAAAATTCTCCTCAAAAAAAATTGAGGAGCAACTAGATGCCTTGCTTGATGAATTACAAATCACCCATATTCGTCGCAACAATGCGCTCTCCCTCTCGGGGGGCGAGCGGCGGCGCGTCGAAATTTCGCGCGCCCTGGCCACACGGCCTCGCTTCATCTTGCTGGACGAACCTTTCGCCGGCGTTGACCCGATCGCAGTGATTGAAATTCAGCGCATCGTGCGTTTTCTTAAAAGTCGCGGCATCGGTGTGCTCATTACTGATCACAATGTTCGCGAAACCCTGGGCATTTGTGACCGCGCCTACATCATTAGCGAAGGCAAAGTATTGACGACAGGACAGCCTGAGGACATTATCAACGACGCTTCGGTGCGTCGCGTCTATTTGGGCGAACACTTCAAGATGTAAGTCAACAGAAAAATGGATGCTGTTCTGTCTTTGATGCTGCAGCGCAGCGTCAAGGTATTTGTCTTAGATCAATCATTAAGGATTTACACCCTTGCTTTCTTCGGCCAAGTCTTTAAACTAAAAATATGACAATTTAGTTAAAGGAGCGCCTCACTAAACCTCTGCACGTCGAACCGTTGTAAGTGTTTGCACTTCGTTCTATCCCTTTAATGGAGAGTACGCAATGAATCTGAACATTACTGGTCACCATCTTGACGTCACACCTGCCATCCGGGCATACATTCACACAAAGATGTCGCGCGTCGTGCGCCACTTTGATCACGTGATCGATACACAGGTCTTCCTGTCTCTCGAACCCCTCAAGCACCGAGCGGAATTGACCCTTCACATTCGAGGCAAAGACATTCATTGCGAAGCCTCTGAGGACAACTTGTATGCAGCGATTGACTTGCTCGTCGACAAAGTCGACCGTAAAGTCTTGCAACACAAGTCCCGTACCCAAGACCATCACCATGTATCGGTCAAGCGACAAATCTTTGAGACGGCATAAGGCTTAAACTGCCAGCACCGACTGGCGCATCAAGATGCCTGCCACTTTGGCAGGTATTTTTAATTTGGCAGATTGTTTCCACATCCCTCAACAGGACGAGCGTCATCTGGCCATGCTGCGGCATATAATTAAAAGCATGAAACTTTTGTCACGCATCTTGCCCGTCAGCAATATCGTGCTCGATCTTTCCGTTACAAGCAAAAAGCGTGCCTTTGAACAGGCAAGCCTTTTATTTGAGAACAATGACGGGATTGAGCGCGCGGCCGTTTACGAAAGCTTATTTGCTCGAGAGCGTCTTGGCTCAACAGCGCTCGGCGGGGGTATCGCCGTTCCACATGGTAGAGTCAAAGGCATTAAACATGCCGCCGCTGCTTTTTTCAGGCTGGCACAACCGATTGCTTTTGACGCGCCTGACCGCGCCCCTGTCCAGCAATTACTTTTTCTCATCGCCCCAGAGGCGGAAACACAACAACATCTCGATATACTTGCAGAGGTGGCCCAGCGTCTCTCAGACCCCGCTTTACGAGCGCGCCTAGCCACCGAGGTCGATCCCATCGTTGTTCAACAGCTGCTGACCACCGGTCAGGCTTAGAGACGCAACGGTCGGCCTCTTCTCTCAACTACGGAGTCGCTATGCTGACGGTGCAGGATCTTGTGAATGACAATGTCGAAGACATTTCCTTCAAATGGGTGGCAGGACAATCGGCGGCTGATCGCCTCATTCCTGACAACGGGATGGCCGCGGCAGACTTGATCGGCCACCTGAATCTGATCCACCCCTCACGCATCCAAGTCTTTGGCCGAGAAGAAATGGATTACTACACCCGCTTCGATACGCGTCGGCGTGTGCACCATCTCGAAGAGTTGCTCGCGGGAGGCGTTCCTGCCATCCTGTTAGCTGACGACTTACAGGCCACGGAGGATCTCATTCTCAACTGCGAGAATAGCCATGTGCCCCTCTTGTCAACCTCGGTTCATGCCGCAGAACTCATCGACCTCTTACGTATTTACCTCAGTCGTCGACTCGCCCCGACCACAACGGTACACGGTGTCTTTATGGATGTGCTTGGACTCGGCGTTCTGATTACGGGCGAATCTGGCCTGGGCAAAAGCGAGCTTGCGTTGGAGTTGATTTCTCGCGGACACGGACTCGTCGCCGACGATGCGGTTGAGTTGTCTCGCACCGCCCCCCATGCCATCGAGGGTCATTGTCCGGAGCTATTGCGCAATATGCTTGAGGTACGGGGTTTGGGTTTGCTCAATATTCGAACCATCTTTGGTGAAACCTCTGTACGACGCAAAATGAAGCTCAAACTGATTGTGCATCTGGTTCGCGCAACCGCACAGGACAAATTCGAACGACTCCCCTTACAAGATATGACGCAGGATATGCTCGGTTGTCCGATTCGCAAAGTCATGCTTCAGGTCGCCGCCGGTCGAAACCTCGCCGTCCTCGTCGAGGCCGCTGTCCGTAATACGATCCTCAAACTACGTGGCATCGACACGCTCGCCGAGTTCATGGCACTGCAATCGGCCGCTATCGCTCAAGGGAAAAATTAATATGCCTGCGCTCAAGGTCGTTCTCTTGACGGGCATTTCTGGCTCTGGCAAGTCCGTGGCCTTGCGCATGCTCGAAGATGCAGGCTACGTGTGCGTCGACAATCTTCCGCTGCGTTTTTTGCATGATTTTATTACCTCGATGCGCGATGATGTAGCAAATCGGATCGCGGTCGCTATCGATGTCCGCTCCCCTGGTGAGCTTGCAGAAATGCCAGCCGTCATTAGTGCGCTCAACACGACACACACTGAATTTAAATTGATTTTTCTTGATGCGGACAACGAAACGCTGGTGCATCGCTACTCAGAGTCACGCCGTCGTCATCCCTTGGCAGAGCGGTTGACCAAAAAAGGGTTGAGCGCGACGCTAGAAGAATGCATTCAACTAGAGCGCAATCAACTCAGTGACCTGCGCAACTTAGGTCACGTGATCGACACGTCGGGCCTCATGCCCGGTCAACTCCGCGCCTGGATTCGCGACCTGATTAAAGCCGACCGCAAACCACTGCTTATCACCTTTGAATCTTTTGCGTTTAAAGAAGGTGTACCACGCGATGCCGA
>JBIKOQ010000158.1:0-4839 GCA_044357955.1 Burkholderiaceae bacterium
AAGGCAAAAAATCCCATCATCATTGCCGGTGGAGGTGTGCATTTATCGCATGCCCATCAAGCACTCGCAGCCTTGCAAGAGCAGTGTCATTTGCCAGTCGCAACAACGGTGATGGGAAAAGGCGTTGTGGATGAAACCCATCCGCTTTCGGTGGGAGTCATGACATACTTTTTGGGGCCGAATGGTTCAGGACGATATCAACGCCCACTGATTGAACATGCTGATGTGGTGTTATTAGTTGGGACCCGCACGAATCAAAATGGCACAGACTCATGGAAGCTCTATCCAAAAGGGGCGACGTTTATTCATCTCGATATCGACGGTCACGAGGTGGGTCGTAACTACGAAGCAAAGAGACTGGTTGGTGATGCACAGCTGACCTTATCAGCACTGACGGATGCGATCACCGCACTCAACAATACAGCTCGAAAAACTGCACGACCAAGCGTAGAGAAAAAAATCGCCGAAGGACGTGCGGCTTACTTGAAAGAATCCGAAGCGGTTAGAACTTCCGATGCGATGCCGATTAGGCCCGAGCGAATCATGCAGGAAATCCAATCTCAGTTGACTGAGGACGCTATCGTCGTTGCGGATGCCAGTTACTCCTCAATATGGATCGCAAACTTCCTGGTTTCACTTAAAGCGGGCATGCGTTTCATCACCCCGCGTGGCTTAGCAGGTTTAGGCTGGGGCTTTCCCATGGCGCTCGGTGTAAAAGTCGCGCAGCCGCAGAAAGAAGTCTTTTGTGTCGTAGGTGATGGTGGTTTTGGTCACGTATGGTCAGAGCTTGAAACGGCTGCGCGCATGGGAGTGAAGGTTACGCTGATCCTGATTAACAATGGAATTTTGGGTTATCAGAAGCATGCTGAGAATGTGAAATTTGGCGACCACACTTCGGCGGTACATTTCACACCTGTCGATCATGCGGCCATTGCGCGAAACAGTGGCTGTGACGGGATCAGAGTGACGGATCCGCGAGAGCTGGCAGGAGCGCTTGCACAAGCTAAGAAAAATAAAGGTACAACCTTGATTGAAGTTCTGTGCGATGAAAATGCATTTCCACCCATTACTTTCTATACACCCGATGCAGCGGTGATTAAATGATACAAAAGCGAATCGCAGTAGTGACTGGTGCGAGACAGGGTATTGGGCTTGAAACATCGAAAGCGTTGTTAAACAGCGGACATTTCGTTGTCATGGTGGACCGCCAGCCATTTGACGGGGCGGCGCTCGTGGGGCCTGACCATACCGCCAACATCTTGATGTATACCTTAGATGTCACGGACGACAGTGGCATCGCAAGCTTGTATCAAACAATCAGTACGACGCTTGGAAAAGTGTCGGTGCTTGTGAATAACGCAGGCATATCGCCTAAACAGCCTGATGGAAAATCAAGTGGCATCTTGCAACTCGATCCTAAAGAATGGGCGAAGGTGATCGAGGTCAACCTGACCTCTGTGATGCGGATGTGTCAGACGTTTATTCCAGATATGCAAGCATTGAAGTACGGAAGAATTGTCAGTATTTCATCGCTTGCGGGACGATCAAAATCAGTGGTCGCAGGCCCAAGTTATATGGCGTCTAAAGCAGGTGTGCTGGGACTGACGCGTGCGATTGCCACGGAAATGGGTCCCTTCGGTATTACGGCAAACTGTGTCGCGCCAGGTAGAATTTTGACAGAAATGGCATTGCAAGCCGGCGAAGAGGTCAATCGCCGCTACGCAGAGCAAATTCCGGTGAAACGAATCGGCACACCGGAGGAGGTCGGTCAGGCTGTCGCTTTTTTATGTGCAGAAAGTAGTGGATTTATTAATGGCGCCACGATCGATATTAATGGTGGTTTTTTCATGTCGTAAGCGATGTCATACATCGTAATACTTATAACAACGGAGCAAACATGATTCAGAAAATGAAATTAGCCTTAAGTGGATTCGCTTTATTAGCGAGCGCTGGATTGGTCAGTGCCCAAAGTTTTCCGCAACGTGAGGTGACCTTAATCGTGAACTTTGGTGCAGGTGGTGCCACCGATGTCGCATCGCGCGCCTTAGCGCAAGGGATGGAGGCTCCGCTTGGAAAGCCTGTGATCGTGCAGAACAAACCCGGAGCGCTGGGTACCTTAACACCCGCATATATCGCTAAACAGAAACCCGATGGCTATCAAGTGGGTGTCGTGACGTATTCAACAGTCGCCATCATGCCGCATTTGATGAATCTGACCTATACCATTAATGATTTTGAGTTTGTGGCGGGCTTTGGTCGCTTTCGTTATGGCGTCGCAGTACGCGCAGATTCACCTTATAAAAATTTACAGGACCTCGTCGCCGCGGCAAAGACAGGTCAGGGCATTTTCTTTGGTTCTCCTTCAGCACCAAACAATCTCGCCATGTTTGAGTTAGGTCGCGTCGCAGGCGGAAAGTTTGAGCAGATTAGTTACAAGTCGGGAACTGAAACAGTGACGGCTTTGTTAGCTGGTCAGGTGGAGGTGATTGTTCAAAATCCCTCGGATATTTTGCCGCACATTACCAGTGGTAAGTTGCGTTTACTCGCTTCTGCAAGCCCGATGCGTTGGGTTGAGCTGCCTAATATACCCACGATGAAAGAGCAGGGGTTTAATGTTGAGATTGACTCTTGGATGGGCCTTGCCGTACCAAAAGGAACCCCTAAAGAGATTGTCGATAAGCTTCAGGCTGCAGCACTCGCTTCAGTCAGAAATCCCGATGTGGCTAAGCGCCTTGAGGGTCTTGGTGTAGACCCCTCTCCCTTGACTGGCAAGCAGTATGAGGAGACTCTGCAGACAGGGTATGTAGAGATGGGTAAGGCCATTAAAGCTGCGAATCTTCCACGTATTAACTAGCGATAGAACATATTTCTTTGCTCATGAAAGTGATGGCATGCGCAAATGATGATCCGTCATCTTTTGCCATGCCGCACCCACACCAAGTAGTTTTGCGTCGGCGTAAGGTTTCCCAATCAGCTGGAGACCGACGGGTAAGTCGCGACCCTTTGAGTCACGCATGAAACCGCCTGGTAGAGATAAAGCAGGCAAACCTAGATAGTTGAAAGCTCGATTGAGAATAGTGAGCTCGTACCTATAGTGAAGCGCCTCTGCTGAGCCATGTTCAAGTTGAGAGATGAGAGGGGTTTGCACTTTGCAAACAGGCGTCAGGATGACATCAACCTCTTTCATGACAACATTGATAAAGTAGTCAAGATGTATCGCGCGTTCATTTAAGGCTTGTACGTATAAAGTCCCTGGAAGTGCGAGGCCCTCTTGAAATCTCTCAATCACAATAGAACTTAATCCAAAAATAGTGCTGATTTTTGGAATGCGGGTAGCGGCTTCCACACGGGTCGTTACTGCACCCAAGGCGTTGATGCGATCCCAATAAAATGTTGGTAATGGAACAATCGTCGCGCCATGGGTTGTATACAAGTCGAGACTTTGTTTAAAAATCGAATCGATCGCCGGATCAATGCCATCAAAGAAGAACTGTTCGGGAATGCCTATTCTTAGACCTTTAAGATTGGTGAACGCGCCAGAGGCGACGGCATCAAATCCTTTGGCCAGTTGTTGACAAAGTTCGGCGTTGACTGCTTTTTCGTTCATCAATACACGCATCATCAAGGCGCAGTCAGCTGCGCTTCGGGTCAATGGCCCAAGATGATCATTTGTATGGCTAAGAGGCATCGCTCCTGTCGTATCGACCAATCCCCACGTGGGCTTGAGGCCTGTGAGTCCGCATAGCGATGCAGGAATGCGGATCGAGCCGCCAGTGTCACTGCCAATCGCTCCAAAGGTGGCGCGACTAGCCACAGTGACAGCTGAGCCGCTTGATGAACCGCCAGGCACTCGGTCGAGTGCCCAAGGGTTGTGGCAAGGACCATATTCCGTGTTGAGGCCTGAGGGGTCGAATGCAAACTCTGTCATATGCAATCTTGCTGTGTCGATCGAGCCTTGCTGATGGAGTTGTGTCACGACGGGAGCAGAGCCTTCGAACGCATAAGGTCTCGGTTCGCGAGGTTTGATCCCACAACCTGCATTCACACCAGCCTTGTAGAGTAAATCCTTGTGCGCAAGGGGGACACCATGCAATCGCCCACGGTTATTGGACGTGCCGAGCAATTGGTCCTTCTCTTTGGCTTGAGCGAGCGCTTGCTCTGAAGTCATTGCTACACATGCGTTCGTTGCGGGTTGTATTTCCGCGAGGCGAGCGAGGGCGATCGTGGTGAGTTCGAGAGAAGATATTTCTTTTCTTTCCAAAGCACCGGCAATTAAATTCATGCTGGCTTCGAGAGGGTTTGCTGGTAGTTCACCCAATCTCGGTGAGGGCCCGTAGTGAAAAAATCCACTTGAATCAAAAGACGCACCGGCATGCTTCACTAAGGTTGGCAGGTAATCGCTGGGCGTCGCATTAAATGCTAGAGAAGAGGCGTGAGGCTTGATTTGTTCATTCCACTTTTCATAGGAAATTCCCATTCTTTTGAGCTGTTCCGACCCTAAGTCCTCTAAGTGCCAAGTCTGTGTGGCAAGCTTAATCAGTGCATTCCATTGCTCGGTCATTTAGATTGGATCCTTACATGCAGTGTCGAAATTGAAAATTAGGATTGTTCTTCGATGAAGGCCTCTTGCCTCTTTTTGCGTAATCCTGGTAAGGTCATGAGCAAAAACGAGCCAAGCGTAAAGAGTAGGATGCCTAAACTAATCGGACGTGTAAAAAATACCGTCGGATCTCCAAAAGACATCGTCATCGCGCGCCTGAGATTTTCTTCCATCATGGGACCCAATACAAAGCCCAGAATCAGCGGTGCAGGTTCAAATCCGGCTTTGATTAGAAAGTA
>JBIKOQ010000160.1:0-4836 GCA_044357955.1 Burkholderiaceae bacterium
AATGCGACAGGCCAGTCTGCTCGGTTTAGAGGCACAGTTGCGCGCGTTGAGCCCTGAGCAAACCTTAAGCCGCGGCTATGCGATCGTTCGAAGTCAACAAGGTCAGGTGATTCGTTCCAGTCAAGATCTTACGCTTGGTCAAGTCTTAGAGATCAGCCTTGCTAAAGGTGCGGCCTCTGTTCAAGTCCGAGGCTTAGAACGTCCGGAAGATCCAGTCTGAGTCGGGTCCTGCTAACCCTTGTCCTCAATAGGGGTTGTAGCCAGGAGTTCATGTCGTCCGATACAATAAGCAAAATTCGTTTTACTCACACATACACGAGGACTTTGCAACAATGGCCCACACACTTCCTGCTTTGCCTTATGCAATGGATGCTTTGGCACCAATCATTTCCAAAGAAACACTTGAGTTCCACTATGGCAAGCACCATCAAGCCTACGTGACCAACTTGAATAACCTGATTCCTGGCACTGAGTTTGAGTCAGCCTCTCTCGAGGAGATCGTCAAAAAATCCTCAGGTGGCATTTTCAATAATGCCGCGCAGGTTTGGAACCATACCTTCTACTGGAACAGCATGGCGCCTAATGCGGGCGGCGAGCCTACAGGCAAGCTCGCTGATGCGATCCATGCAAAGTGGGGCAGTGTTGCAGCCTTCAAAGAAGCTTTTAACAAATCCGCTGCGGGTAACTTTGGCTCGGGATGGACGTGGCTTGTTAAAAAGGCCGATGGTTCGCTTGATATCGTCAATACCAGCAATGCCGCGACGCCACTCACGACCACCGATGTTGCTTTGTTGACCTGTGACGTGTGGGAGCATGCCTATTACATTGACTACCGAAATGCTCGCCCCAAATATCTTGAGAGCTTTTGGAACCTGGTAAATTGGTCATTTGCAGCTAAAAATCTCGGTTAAGCAAGACACCTTGATCTAAACCGGCCAGATTGGCCGGTTTTTTTTTGCCATTTTTTTGCGCTAAGATTTGGCAAGAGACTTTCAACATTCATCAAGAGATCCCTCATGGACAAACACGCTTATATTTGTGATGCAATCCGCACACCCTTTGGTCGCTATGCGGGTTCGCTGGCTTCGGTTCGCCCCGATGATTTGGCCGCAATCCCAGTGCGCGCCTTGGCAGAGCGCAATCCTGGCGTGAAATGGCACGAACTCGATGATGCGCTGATGGGCTGCGCCAACCAGGCCGGCGAAGATAATCGTAACGTTGCGCGGATGGCGACATTGTTGGCAGGTTTGCCTGATGTTGTGCCTGGCGGCACAATTAATCGCTTGTGTGGTTCTGGGATGGATGCGATTGGTACGGCTGCGCGTGCGATCCGTGCGGGGGATGCTTCCTTGATGCTGGCGGGTGGTGTTGAAAGTATGACGCGCGCCCCTTTCGTGATGGGCAAGGCTGATTCCGCCTTTTCTCGTAGCGCTTCGATTTTCGATACGACGATTGGTTGGCGTTTCGTCAACAAACTCATGAAAGCAAAGTACGGCGTCGATTCGATGCCCGAAACGGCTGAAAATGTGGCTGATCAGTTCAATATATCGCGTGCAGATCAAGATCTGTTCGCGATGGCCAGTCAGGAAAAAACGGCCGCTTCTCAGAAAAGTGGCTATTTTGATAGCGAAATTGTTCCAGTCAGCATTGCTCAAAAGAAGGGGGATGCCATGATCGTGAATCGCGATGAGCATCCTCGTCAAACGACCCTTGAGTCCTTGGCCAAACTTAAAGGTGTCGTTCGCGAGGGCGGTTCGGTCACTGCGGGAAACGCCTCAGGTGTCAATGATGGCGCTGTTGCGATGTTAATCGCGCACGAACAGGCCGCTGTCCATCATGGTCTAAAGCCGCGCGCTCGGATTGTCGCAATGGCGACGACGGGTGTTGAACCCCGTATTATGGGTATCGGCCCTGCACCTGCATCACAAAAAGTACTGGCTCTTGCGGGCTTGACGCTTGCCCAGATGGACGTCATCGAATTAAACGAAGCTTTTGCCGCGCAAGGCCTCGCAGTCTTGCGCATGCTCGGTATTGCGGATAATGATCCTCGCGTCAACCCGAATGGCGGAGCGATTGCACTTGGCCACCCACTTGGTGCAAGTGGAGCGCGCCTGGTGATGACCGCTGTGCATCAGCTTGAGGTGACCGGCGGGCGCTACGGCTTGTGTACGATGTGTATTGGTGTCGGTCAGGGCATCGCGCTCATCGTGGAGCGTGTTTAAACGTTCTGAGCCGCTTATACGAGAACATGGTGTAGGGCAAAATACTCGGTCATTGAAGGCCGAGTATTTTTTTACCTGGTGTCATTGCGCGAGCCGCAAACCAACCTTGCTCCATTTCGAGCGCCAATCTCACAGGTTTGCTTGAGCAGTGCGACGTATCGCTTTGTGGTGTCATGTCAGCGATATTGACGATCGTGCCATCATCAAGCATAAAAGCGATCGACAAAGGAATAAAAGTATTGCGCATCCAGAAACACTGAACGTTTGCTTGATCAAAGACAAACAGCATGCCGTGATTGGGGGCGAGCGTTTTGCGATACATCAATCCCGTTATGCGCGTCTCAGGCGTGGCTGCGACCTCCGCTTGAATGATGTGCATTCCGGCGCTGAGTCTTTTGATCGGAAGCTTAGGGTTTGACTGCCCGTGCGCTGCAGAAAGAGAAATAAAACTCAGAAAAAAAACAAACAGCATGACCGTGAGGTCGCGCTGTTTTTCATGCGTGAACCATCTATACATTTCGTAGTATCCGAGGGGTTATTCACCCCGTCCGCTTATGCAGCAGTTATATTTGTGGCTTGCTTGCCCTTAGGACCCTGAGTGACTTCAAAGGCGACTTTTTGGCCTTCTTTGAGTGTTTTAAACCCATTCATCTGGATCGCTGAAAAATGTGCAAACAGGTCTTCTCCGCCGTCATCGGGCGTGACGAATCCAAAACCTTTCGCATCATTGAACCACTTGACGGTTCCGGTGACCTTAGGGCCATTGCTTGTGGTCGAGTCTGACATTCCGACTGCCTCTTCTGAACGTTGTATAAATCAAACGGAAAACTGATCAAAAGCGTATGCTTCAAAAAATCTGCTTCCGGCATCTTGACACTCAAGTTTTTGAATGTGTTGAGATATTCGTCAGATTTAACAAATTCGTCAAGTATCGGTTTGCCTAGTACGCTGAACCTTAAGTGAAATTTTGTATCGAACTACTCTATAAAATGAAGGCTTCTTTTTAAATTGAACTGTTGATCATGCCCGCACGTATTTCTTCCAGCCCAGATCTCGTTGTTGAGAAGCAGAGTACTAAAACGACTCCACCTCCTATGTACAGGGTGATTCTCCTCAATGACGACTACACGCCGATGGAGTTTGTCGTTCATGTTTTACAGAAGTTTTTTGGCAAAGGTCACGAAGAGGCAATGCGTATCATGTTGCAAGTTCACCACGAAGGAAAAGGGGTGTGTGGGGTTTACCCGCATGACATCGCTGCCAGTCGTATTGCGCAGGTTGCGCAGCATGCACGGGCCCGCCAACATCCATTGCAATGCGTCATGGAACCGGCAAGTGACAATTAAGGCATAGAATGCAATTTAACGGTGTAACACTTGATAGAACGTCGGAGGAAATGTGATTTCCCAAGAGCTTGAAGTTAGCCTGCATATGGCCTTTGTCGAGGCGAGATCGGCTCGGCATGAGTTCATCACCGTCGAGCACTTATTGTTGTCGCTACTAGATAATGCAGCGGCCATTGAAGTGCTTCGCGCCTGCTCCGCCAACATGGACGAATTACGCAATAATTTGCGCAAATTCGTGACGGACAATACGCCCGTCATCCCTGCAGGCGCTGAGGTCGACACCCAACCTACGCTGGGATTTCAGCGCGTCATTCAACGTGCCATCATGCATGTGTCGGCGGGGGGGGCTTCCAAGAAGCCTGTGACGGGTGCGAATGTCCTTGTCGCAATTTTTGGTGAAAAGGAGTCTCATGCTGTTTTTTATCTGCAGCAACAAGGGATTTCACGCTTGGATGTTGTGAACTATTTGTCTCACGGCATTAGCAAGCAAGCCGCGGCTGAAACGCCCGCTCATCCCAAAGAGCAGCAGGGTGAAGGTGCTGAACAATCTGGAGAGGCGCGTCAGTCTCCGCTTGATTTGTACACGCAGGATCTCAATGCAGCCGCCACAGCTGGTCGGATTGATCCTTTGATTGGTCGAGAATATGAAGTTGAGCGTGTGATCCAAACCTTGTGTCGTCGCCGTAAAAATAATCCATTACTTGTGGGTGAAGCGGGTGTTGGAAAAACAGCCATCGCCGAAGGCTTGGCATATCGCATTACACAAGGCGAAGTGCCCGAAGTTTTACAAGATGCGCAGGTTTTTTCTCTCGACATGGGAGCGTTATTAGCCGGTACAAAATACCGCGGTGATTTTGAGCAGCGCTTAAAAGGCGTTCTCAAACAGTTAAAAAATAATCCGCAAGCGATTTTGTTTATTGATGAAATTCACACATTGATTGGTGCGGGCTCGGCTTCAGGCGGCACACTGGATGCTTCCAATTTGCTCAAGCCTGCCTTGTCCTCTGGCCAACTCAGGTGTATCGGCGCGACAACCTACACAGAGTTTCGCGGAGTTTTTGAAAAAGATGCAGCGCTTTCTCGTCGGTTTCAAAAAGTCGATATATCGGAACCGACTGTGGCGCAGACGATTCAAATCCTGCGTGGTCTCAAAGGGCGGTTTGAGGATCATCACGGTGTTAAATACTCTAGCGCTGCGCTGACTGCTGCGGCAGAGCTTTCGGCTCGACATATCAATGATCGTCATTTGCCTGACAAAGCGATTGATG
>JBIKOQ010000161.1:0-4815 GCA_044357955.1 Burkholderiaceae bacterium
GTCTTGGTTGTGCGCTTCTTGTGCAATCTCAACTAAATGACGATCGCCTTCTTGGTACTTTTTCACAACCTTGGCCTTGATGAAAAGCATGTCGCCTTCGGGATTGTGACGTCTGATCTTGCATTCCGCTTTGCGTAAAAAGCCGTCATCGCCCATCCAGTTCGTCAGTTGATGCATCAACCAAGAGCTGCGTTCAGGACCATAGTCGTACGCGCCAGGAGCGCCAACTTCGAGTGCGAAGTCTTCTTCCCAATGGACACGCTCGGGCACATCGGGAATGCCGAAGCGGTTCTTGATGCCCACGCCAGGGTGTGCGTCGATCAGTTGCCAGGCGAGTTTGTTGGCTCGAATGTAGAGGCCACCCCAGCCTTGGGCGTAAGCAATAAACCCTGTGACGGTCATGGGACCTTTGAATAAAACAGGAAGCGCTTCACCCTCAACGACGTCTTCCCAATAGCGTGTGTTGGCTCCACGCACTTCCTCGTTGGCGTAGAGCTTGTAGGCTTCTTTGATTTGCTCATCCGAGTAGGTCACATGACCCTTTTCATGAACAGATTGGTACTTTGTGCCTTTTTCTCTGGCATGGTCGCGTTCGGTACGAAAGCACCATGTATCGGCCTCGGCAAGTTTGTCGCCCGTCTGATTGAAGAAATCCACATGATAGATTTGCTGAATCGCCTTGCCGGCAAAACGTGTTTCGTGCTCAATGCAGTCCTTAAGATAGGCTTCGGTACTGATGACATCGTTACGTTGGGCATATTTGTGCCAAGTCCAATCCGAGCCTGACCACATTGCATGCACGCCTGGCAAGCCGCCAACATAACCAGACACAATTCGGCTGGTCGAGTAAAGAAAGCTGGGCAGGGCGACCAGACCGCCATGTTTGGTTTTTGCGGCATAGTTTGGATCACACCAAAGCGGATTGTCATCGCCGATTCCATGGGCGTAGTGACGGATATTGTCACGCGTCGCTTCATAGCACCAAGGCTCAGCGGTGGCACCGATTTTGACACCGATACGACGACGCAAGTCATCCAATCCTTGCTCGGTAATTTTAGGAAAACTTCTTTGACCTACAGGGGATGATGACATGAGTGTCTCCAGACTATTAAATGAAATTCAGACTTGATTGAGCTGTTGCTCTTGTTCTCTTAACTTTTTGCGATGCACTTTTCCGGCAGGTGTTTTAGGCAGTTCGTTAACAAAAGCAATCTGACGAGGATATTCGTGCTGGCTCAGGCGACTGCGAACAAGTTGTTGAATTTCATCGGTGAACGCAGCGTCGCCTGCGCGCTTGGTCACGACGAACGCTTTGACCGATTGACCGCGTAAGGCATCCGCTACGCCAATGGCAGCAGCCTCTGACACGTCAGGGTGTTTGAGTATCGCATCCTCGATTTCGACAGCGCTCATCGTCCAGCCTGCGGAGATAATGACATCATCAGCCCGCCCGCCATGGTAGAAATAGCCTTCGTCGTCGGTACGCCCCAAGTCTTTGGTTGGAATCCATTGACCTTTGCGCCACACCTTCAGCTCTCCTGTGATGCCAGGTGGGCAGGGTTGCCCAGTGGCATCCTGCACTTGAACCTGAGCGCCAGGTATTGCTTTGCCGAGTGAGCCATGTTTGACGGCAAAATCCGATGCACCTGGATAACTCACCAAGATCACGCCAATTTCTGTTGTGCCATACATGCTGCAGACTCTGATGCCAAAAGTCTGATCAATAAATTCTTCAGTCGCGGTGTCAATGGGTTCGCCCGTAAAAGACATTTTTTTTAAATCATAGGAGTAGCGCTCTGCGACACCGGCGTTTTTCATCATGCGATAGTGCGTGGCTGCAGCCGAGATGTTATTGAACCGATGCTCTTGTAAGCTTTTAAGTAGGTGCTCGGCATTGAATTTTCCAGCAAAGGCGCCAACGGTCAGACCGAGCGCCATCGGCGCCAGCGTGCCGTGCCATAAGCCATGCCCCCATGCGGGAGAGGAGGGGCACATGAAACGATCGCCTGGCCGTAATCCGGTACCGTACAGTGCAGCCACCATTAATGTCACGATGGAACGATGTTTATGTTTAACGGCTTCCGGCAGCTCACGCGTCGTACCGGAGGTATATTGAAAAATCGCAAAATCGTCGGCGCGCGTCTTGCAAGAAAACGTGGTGGGATATTGCGTCAGCATCGACATAAATTTATCATCGGCCAACTGTGTTCGTTTGAGTGTTTCAGTATCGACGATGTCGATTTTCTCGCTGTTGGTCAATAGCATGGCGGGAGAACAGTCTCTGATTCGAAGCCCTAAGCCATCGGGGCCAAATAGAGTGAATAGGGGCACAGCGATCGCGCCCATTTTCATGATGCCATAGACACACACATAAAAAGCAAGGGAAGGCTCAAGCATGACGGCGACGCGATCGCCGGGTTTGACCTGTTGTTCTTGAAGATAATGTGCGAATTGCGAGGACTTTTCAGACAGCTCTTTATATGAAATGATTTCATCGGGACCGTCGGTACGAACGACGATCAGAGCTGTTGCATGACTATCCATATATCGATCGACACACTCATGGGCGATATTGAGACGCTCTCGGTCGCCATCAAAAAGATCCCACAGTTTTTCCGAGGAAAAATGCTGTTGCGCGTCCGCATACGAAATGTATTCGGTCAGCTTTGTCATGTCTTGTCTCTAAGTATTTTAAATGTCGATGATGAAATGACTTTAACGATTGCGACATTCATTGTCAAATAAAAATAATTATTGTATTAGTACAATAATATTGGCTATAATTTTAGATATGAAAAAGCTCACCGAAGCAAGCAAATCGTCAACGAGTGCGCCGCGCATTAGGCCTGTTCCTGCGGTCTCTCGGGCGGTTGCGATCTTACGATTTCTTGGCAAAATGCGTACCCCCCTGGGGGTTAATGCCATCGCGCAGGCGCTCGGACTTGTACCTAGCACTTGCCTGCATATCTTGCGCGCCTTGGTGCATGAAAAGCTTATCTCCTTTGACCCGATCACTAAGCACTACCGCTTGGGTGCAGGCATGCTCACCTTGGCGCGCAGCGCGCTTGAGTCAAATGCTTTTCCCTTACTCGTTCAGCCTGCACTGGATCGCTTGTCCACTAAATGGGGTGTCACGGCGATCGGCGTTGATGTGAGTGATCCGGAGCAAATGATCGTGGTCGCGTTGTCCCGCTCCAATATGCCGTTTAGGTTGCATGTCGATGTTGGAAGTGTGTTTCCGTCTTTATTAAGTGCGACAGGCAGGCTTGTGGCTGCCTTTGGTGAGCAGCCTCAGGCCGAAATTAAAAAGCGCTTTTCAAAATTACGTTGGGATAAACCTGTGAAATATGAAGACTGGAACAAGGAAGTGCTTTTTGCCAAAAAAAATCATTTCAGTCTAGATCGAAACACTTACATCGCAGGCGTGTCAATCGCAGCGGTCCCTGTCCTTTCACCATCGGGAAAAATTTCGCACACGATTGTTTGTGCGAGCCTCATGGATGCGCTGAATAAAACTGAAATACAAAAATTGATCAAGGAGATGCAGTTAGAGGCTCGCATCGTGACAGACCAAGTTTTTGTTTAAAAATAACAGGAATTTAAAAAACACAGGAGGAAACATGAGCGAACCATTTAATCCCGAGCACGCAGGATGGAAAGCATGTCGCACCGAAGGATTTTATTCAACGATAGGCACACTTTGGTCTAAAAAAAATGCGGCATCCTGGGACTACGGCTTACTCCTTGCGCCCCAGCATGAAAATTCTCTTGGCATTGCACACGGTGGCGTATTGATGACATTTATGGATCAGGCTATCAGCATGATTGCTTGGAGTGAGGCAGATCGCCAGCCTAGTGCAACAGTCCAACTCGACACGCATTTCCTCGCTCCCGCAAAAGCCGGAGAATTCGTGGTTGCGCGTGTTCAAGTCACAAGAAAAAGCGCGAGCCTGATTTTCCTGCGTGGAACCTTATGCGTCGAGGATCGCGAAATCATGACCGCACAGGGTCTAATGAAAATTGTTCGCCGCTCAACGGACTGAATAAGAAAGTTGCTCAAGCATTGTTTTCAATTTGTCGTAGGCATCCGCTCTTGAGGCGGGGTGCGGACCGGCATGGACACCTTCGCCGGGATTCACACCGTTCGGAACGTCGCGCCGCAAACGAACGGTACCCGTCGGGCTGTCAAAGCCGTGATGTGCCTCTGGATACACAAACAATTGTGCCCCGATGCGTTCGCCAAGTGCGATACATGGTTGCGGGGGCGTCCAGTCATCCTTGCCACCAATAAAGAGTGTGAGAGGAACGCGTGTCCGGTAATCGCGCGCTAACTGTAGTGAACAGCCAGGATAAAAAGCCACAGCCTGATCGATGAGTTTTTCGGCGCGAGAGGCGGAGCTAGCCGAAGTTTCTGTTTTAGGCGTTTCAATGGTTTGTAAAACTGTCGTTCCACCGTTTGACCACCCTAATAAAACGCTTTTGAGGGGGCTGGGTGTTGAAGACGGCTGCCTATCTCCTAGCCAGTTTTGCGCCTTGACCCAGTTCGCAGTGGCGAGCGCATCCATTTTTCTGTGACCTTGTTTGATGGTGCGCTCTGAAAATTTCTGAGTACAAATTTCTCGACGACCACGAAGCGTAAAGCTATCAGGAAAAACGGCGATCCAATCCAAATCGTTGGCAAATTTGGCCATTCCTGCGTGTCGAGAAGAGAGTTTGTCGCCGTTTTGCGTATTGGTGGAAAGCAAGCCTCCGCAACCATGTAGGGCAATAAGTACGCCTTTTGGTGTATTTAAGGGTTGGAAAACGTGCAGCAAT
>JBIKOQ010000009.1:0-15199 GCA_044357955.1 Burkholderiaceae bacterium
TGCCAGGAACTGCGTTCAGAGGAACAGCGGGTGCAGCGGGCACAACCGGGGCTGTTGGAGCAACACCCGGCACAGCAGAGCCCGCAGGTGGCGCAACGGGCGCCGTTGGGGAAAAGTTTTGCATGATGCCCGTGTCTTGACCGATATTGCCACGATTAGCCACATACGCCAGACCTATCGTGGAAATAAAGAAGACGACAGCAGCCCATTTGGTCGCACGAGACATGAAGTTTGCGGCACCGGTGGCACCAAACAAACTACCTGCAGAGCCACTACCAAAAGCGGAGCCCATATCCGCGCCCTTGCCCTGCTGCAGCAAGACGAGAGAAATGATTGAAAGTGAAGACAAGATCTGCACAACGAGCAGAAGATTAAACATCCAAGACATTGAAACGCTCCGAAAACTAAATAGCGAGGAAACACATTAAGCAAAAGCAGTCATTTAGGCTGCGATCGCAAGAAACTCCTCAGCAACTAAAGATGCCCCACCCACCAACGCACCGTCGATATCAGGCATCGCAAACAAACTGGCGGCATTCGCCGCTTTGACACTACCACCGTAAAGAATCTGAACTTGCGCAGCACCGATACCCTCTAGCGCTGAGCGGATTGCTGCGTGCACTTCCTGGGCCTGCTCGGGCGAGGCAGTGCGACCGGTACCGATCGCCCAAACCGGCTCATAGGCGACGACCATTTTTTTGACCGCCTCGGCGCCAAGCGCCAAAACTGGTGCTAACTGGCGAGCAATGACGGCAACTGCTTGTCCTGCATCACGCTCAGTCAAGGACTCTCCTACACACACGACAGGGATCAGTTCGGCTGACAACGCAGCACGCGCCTTGTCTGCGACAAGCTGATCCGTCTCCGCATGCAACGCACGTCGCTCAGAATGACCCACCAACACAAAGCGACACGCAAAATCATTGAGCATCCCACCGGACACTTCACCTGTGAAGGCGCCTTGAGCTTGGGTGCTGATGTCTTGAGCTCCCCAGGCGATCGCCGAGCCTTTCAAGGCGTGCGCAGCCTGAGCCAGATAGGGGAATGGTACGCAAACACCCATTTGCGTGGCAGAGGACGCTCTGGGAGCTGCTAAAAGCGCGCTCAGCAACTTGGCGTTATCAGCCAGGTTGCCATGCATTTTCCAATTACCTAGGACAAGTCGGGTACGCATTACGGTCATTTTTGTGTTGAATGAAGTACAGCAAACCCAGAATTGTATCCTGTTGCCCACGCTAAAGGGGCTTGTCAGACCGATTGGAGGAAATATCTCTGTAAATCGTTTATGATTCAGCCCTTCTTGATGGAAGCGTGGCCGAGTGGTTTAAGGCACCGGTCTTGAAAACCGGCGAGGGTTCACGCCCTCCGTGAGTTCGAATCTCACCGCTTCCGCCAAAATTAGAGCGACTGTTCGTCATGTTTGAGCATTTGCTCAGAGTATTGAAGAAATTCAACCAAATGCTCGGTAATCACCTTTACCGTGATTGGCATCAGTAACTTTTGATAGTCATGCACGGCGATATTTCTAAAACCAACCATACGTTTAAGTGATTCGGAAAGCGCCGGATCAATCCACTTTGCCTGTGCCAATATATCGAAGACATCACGTGCACTTTGAGGCACACCTAGACGATCGCGGCGGATGATATGGTGGCCCATGTCCAATGCCGCCTCACAGGCGCGTTGAATATTCATGACGGCAGCATCTTGTCTTGAAAAGTTGGTTCCGAAGGTCGTTGGATCGTAATCGAACTCTTCGTGAGCACGTGCCACACATCGTTCAATCGTCGCGGCTTTGTTAATCAGAACGTCATCGCGCATACACATGCCCTTCGCGAGTAATGTTTTTGAGAAGTGGTTCGCGCGCCTCGTCAAGTGCTAACTTTTCACTCAAAACGGCCACTTCAAACAGACGCGCCTGCAATCCAATATCCCACACAGCTTTACCGGTTGAAAGAACCTGATACTGCATGACGGTCGAAGCTGCGCGCAAGTCGAGAAGATCAACGTCGCCATTGACCAGGCTTGCAATGTCGTTTGATAACGACCACAACAAGTTTGGGTCAATGAAGCCTGGTGCCAATACCGACAAATCAAGGTCGCTCTCTGGTCGGGGCGTGCCGAGGACCTGGCTCCCAAAAACATAGAGCGCCATTAGATTTGGTATTTTTGCAAGCACTGAGGCTAAGATGGCCCCGTCTGGCGCAAGCATTGTCATCAGTCGTGAATGCATCATGAGCTCACGCAAAGGCAGCGAAGAACGTTGTGAATCAGCGGGTGAAGCTGACACTTTCGCAGACTCTAACATAGGTTAGTGGGTCAAGTGACAGACCATAAGTATCCAATATTATTGCAGAACAGAATGCTCTTGAACGCAGTTAAGATTAGTTTGCATGTTCAGCCATGACTCCACTATGATGGGTCGCCACTATTTTCTCTCCACGTTGACCCCTCGTTGCTCGCAATCCAGTGAAGCTAAAACATGCCCAAAAATTCTTCTCAAAAACCAGATATCAAGCCTGCCAAGCATTCTAAGACACCTTCCCTGCCCTACCTGAGTGCAGAGGCGCGAGCGATACAGGGCAAGAATCTTCGTAACAAGGCGCCGCGTCGTGCCCAAGCGCAATGGCATGCTCCAAAAAATCGCCGCGATCCAGTCGAGATTCTTTCCGCCTCAAACGCTGGCCGGATTGAGCATCTTGTCCCCATCCGCTTTGGACGGATGTCACAGTCTCCCTTCGCCTTTTACAGAGGTGCGGCAGCGATCATGGCTTCGGATCTTGCAAAGACGCCCACGAGCGGCCTCTACGTCCAAGCATGTGGCGACGCGCATCTCATGAATTTTGGCGGATTTGCGACACCAGAAAGAAATATTATTTTTGATATCAATGATTTAGATGAAACTTTGCCGGCACCTTTTGAGTGGGATGTCAAGCGACTCGCTGCAAGCGTTGTGATCGCCGCCAAGCATATCGAACTGCCATCAAGTGACGCTACGAGTATTGTCATCGACCTGGTGCGGGAATACCGTGAAAAAATGTCTGACTACGCCGGGATGCGCGCACTCGATGTCTGGTATGACAAAATTGATTTGCAAAACTATACACATCGTTCGACAGACCCTGAGGTACTCAAACGTACCCGCAAACGTCTTGACCAGCGAATTGCGCAAGAACAGCGTAAATCTCATCCGGACATCATGTATCCGAAACTCGTTGTCCACAAAGGGGGTGAACCCAAAATCAAGGATGAACCTCCGCTGATTTTTCATTCGACGGAGATGCTGACACCCGGCGCTCAATCTGACTATGCGACCGTGATTGAAGCCTACCGCCAAAGTCTGCCAGAACATGTCCGCATGCTTTTCAATCGCTTTCACTACTGCGATCTCGCTCTAAAAGTTGTCGGGGTCGGCAGTGTGGGGACAATGTGTGGTGTGGCCTTATTCATGGCCGGGGAAAAGGACCCACTTTTCCTCCAGGTCAAAGAAGCACGACAGTCAGTACTTGAGCCTTATGCAGTTAAAAGTGCCTATGCCAACCAAGGCCAACGCGTGGTGCATGGCCAACGTCTGATTCAAACCGCCTCGGATGTGTTTTTAGGTTGGACACGCGGCATCAATGGGCGCGATTTTTATATAAGACAGCTTCGTGACCTCAAACTTTCCGCGATTATCGAAGACTGGGATACTGAAACGCTGCGACTTTACGCAAAAATGTGTGGGCATGCCTTGGCACGTGCGCATGCACGATCTGGCGATTCTGTAATGATTGCGGGTTACCTTGGTACAAGCAAAAGTTTTGATCAGGCGATCGGTGAGTTTGCCGTGCAATATGCCGAGCAAAACAGCTTGGACTACCAGGCATTTATTGAGTCGATTCGGCAAGGTAAGATTCAAGCTCAAAGGGATGCATAAAACCAACGCGCACTCAACTGCGCGCGTTTAACCTAACCCATTTTGAGTAATACCACCCCAAGAATAATCAACGCGACACCCGCCCAGCGAATGGGCAGGCTCGGATCCCCAAAAAAGAACACGCCGACCGCAAAGGTGCCGACGGCGCCGATCGAGGTCCAGACTGCGTAAGCGGTACCAATCGGGATGCCACGCAGGGAAAACCAGAGCAGCGCTCCACTTGAGGCCATGCTGACGATCGCCAACAGGATGCCCCAAAGCTTCATGCCTGGGAGCGCGGTGATTTTCAGACCCAGCGGCCAACCCACCTCAAACAGACCTGCAATCAGCAAGGCGCTCCAGTACATATTCATACATTCACCATAAAAATCAATAAAAACAATAGGTTATAAGTAAAGACCTGCGGATCCAGCTGAGGAACAACGACTTGACCACCACCATTATCTAGCTGAAACCAAGGGTAATTTGCGCATTCACAGTCAAAATAAGAGTACATTTAGGAAAATTTCGTTATGTTTGGCTGGATATAACTTTAATGACGCAAACACCTTCACCTCTTATCGACCGCTTTGGTAGAAGCATCGAATACCTGCGCCTGTCGGTGACGGATCGCTGCGACATGAAATGCACCTATTGTCTGCCAAAAAGTTTCAAAGGTTATCAAGAGCCTAAAAATTGGCTGACCTTCGATGAAATCGAACGCGTTGTGGGTGCGTTTGGTCGTTTGGGTACCTCGCGTATTCGTCTCACGGGTGGCGAGCCTCTCTTGCGTCGCAATTTGCCCGAGCTCGCGGCACGCATCAGCGCCCTGCCCGGCATCCGCGACCTCTCCCTTTCAACCAATGGTACCCAACTGCCCAAACACGCCGCAGCCTTGCGTGCGGCAGGTGTGTCACGTCTGAACATCAGCTTGGACAGCTTGGATCGCGAATGTGTTACGCAGATTACGGGGCGTGACTCCATTGATGATGTGATGGCGGGTCTTGACGCGGCGCAAGAGCACGGTTTCTCCCCTATCAAACTCAACATGGTTGTGATGCCCGGTGTCAATGAACACGAAGTCGAGGCCATGACCGAGTTCTGTATTAACCGCGGCTTTATTTTGCGTCTGATTGAAACCATGCCGATGGGGAGTACAGGCCTGGCTTCAGGCTACACACCTCTGGGGCCCGTGCTTGAGCGTTTGCGCGAACGCTTTGAACTTATCCCGGAAATCAAAGAGATGGGTGGTGGTCCTGCCCGCTATTGGCGCACCGCGGATGGCCGCGGACAAATTGGTCTCATCACACCGATCAGTCAGCATTTTTGTGAAACCTGTAACCGGGTGCGCTTATCTGTCGATGGCACTTTGTATCTGTGTCTGGGACAAGAAGAGAAACTTGAGCTGCGCCCCTTGTTACGCGCCGGTATTTCTGATGCCGAGCTCGAGCAAGCACTCCGCGAAGGTATCGAGCTCAAACCAGAGCGTCACGAGTTTCGTGAGGCCCCCACAAAAATTATCCGCTTTATGTCTCAAACCGGGGGCTAATGTCTCCGCGAAGCTAGGTTAAAGTCTGGATTGTGTCTTCCCAAAGCGTATCAGCATGAAACCCAGAGCCAACCTCCTAAATTTTGAAGATGCTCGCCAAACATTGTTGGCGAATGCAGCACCACTGAATGCAACGGAAACACACCCTTTGTTATCTGCCCTAGGGCGAACACTTGCACAGGACATCTTGTCACCGCTGAATGTTCCCGGGTTTGATAACTCAGCGATGGACGGTTATGCACTCCATGTTCAGGACATACAAAAGCGACCCGAGCTCTTCCCAGTGACACAAAGGATCGCCGCAGGACAAACAGGGACTGCACTTGCACCGAATACCGCAGCGCGTATTTTTACAGGCGCGCCTGTACCCGAGGGAGCCAATGTTGTCGTCCCTCAAGAACATACACAAGAACGTGAAGGTGCGATCGCCCTCACACATCCGATCGAACTTGCGCAACATATTCGTCGTCGTGGCGAAGATATCGCAGCCGGCGATCTCGTACTGGCTGCCGGCCAACGTCTGGGCACCCCTCAGCTTGCGATGCTAGCCTCGATGGGTGTGGCCAAGGTCACTGTTTTCAATCCTTTAACCGTCGGTGTCTTTTTTACGGGCGATGAACTGACGGAGCCCGGCCAGCCTTTAGCTCCCGGCGCTATTTACAACAGCAATCGTTATGCGATCAACGGTCTGCTCGCGCAGCTGGGTTGCACTGTGAATGACTATGGCATTGTGCGCGACTCAGCCCAAGCCACGCGTGAGGCACTTAGCAAAGCCGCCAGTGAAAATGATGTCATCATCACGTGTGGTGGTGTGTCTGTCGGCGAAGAAGACCATGTGAAAGCCGCCGTGATGGCGTTAGGCAGTTTAGATCTTTGGCAAATCTCCATGAAGCCCGGCAAACCGCTTGCTTATGGGCGTGTCGGTCAAACGGACTTTATCGGTTTGCCAGGCAATCCCGTGAGCGCGTTCGTCACATTTTTATTGATGGCCCGACCTTTTTTGCTCAAACGCATGGGTACGACAGATACGGGTTTGAAATACCTGACTGCAACGGCGAATTTTGATTGGCCCAAGCCCGATCGGCGCCGAGAGTTTTTGCGTGTCAAAATCACAGCCGACACCTCAGGCGCTCCAGTCCTCGATCTCTGGCCCAACCAAGGCTCTGGCGTGATGAGCAGCTTGGCCTGGGCCGATGGACTGGTGGATCTCGCGCCTGATACAAAAATCGCGCGTGGTGACGTACTGCGCTACCTCTCTCTTGCAGAACTCCTCTACTAACTCCCAGCGACACGCTAAAGACCATGAAAATCAACGTTCTTTATTTCGCACAACTGAGAGAAAAATTCGGCATTGGAGACGAGAGTATCGTGGCGCCTGTGTCTGTTCATACCGTGCGCGATCTCATCGCACATCTTTCAAGTCGGGGCGGTGTCTGGGCACAAACTTTTGATGGCTCTCAAGCCTTTCGCGTCGCGATGAATCAGGAAATGATTGAGCTCGACACACCGTTAGTCGAAGGCGCTGAGCTCGCTATTTTTAGACCTGTGACGGGAGGTTAAATGACCTCTCAGTCGACCCCACGTTTATCCGTTGCTGTTCAGTCTGCGGACTTTGAACTGAGTCGTGAATATGCCGCTCTTTTAGGACACGATCGTGGCATTGGTGCCATCGTGGCGTTTATCGGTACCGTACGTGATCTGAATCTTGCCCAAGACGTGGTGGCGCTCGAGCTCGAACATTATCCAGGGATGACAGAAAAGTCCTTGCATAAAATTTTAGATGCGGCAAGTGAGCGTTGGTCATTACAAGGGGCGCGCATCGTGCATCGTATTGGCAAAATGTATCCTGGTGATCAAATCGTACTGGTACTGACCGCCAGTGCGCACCGTGGTGATGCCTATGAGGCGAACAGCTTCATCATGGACTATTTGAAAACCGAAGCACCATTCTGGAAAAAAGAATGGACCCCCGAAGGTCCGCGCTGGATTGAAGCGCGAGACAGCGACGATAAGGCAGCAGCGAGATGGAAATGAAACCCGCCTATGACGCATTAATCCTAGCTGGTGGTCGCGGCGCGCGACTGGGCGGTAAAGACAAAGGCTGGATCATGTGGGGCGGCCTGCCACTCGTTGAACACGCGCTTGCCGCCCTCGGCCAACAAGACCCTCCGCCTGCTCGCATCCTGATCAGCGCCAATCGTAACGTCGATGCCTATCAGCAGACAGGGCATGTCGTGGTGATGGACGAACGCCCAGATTTTGTGGGCCCTCTTGCAGGAATCGAAGCAGGTCTGATGCGCTGCAAGAAAAATAATTTATTGGTGATTCCTTGTGACGCACCACGCTTGCCTCACAACCTATTTGAAAAGCTTCAACAGGCGCTCACCGACCATCCCGCTGCGGTTGCTGCCTATGCTGTCACATCTGAGTCCGCGCAACCTCTGTGCTGCCTTGTCAAACCCTCGGTCGCAGGCGTGCTTGGCAAGCAACTCGATACAGGACAGCATGCGGCGCAAACATGGCTCGATGCGCTTGAAGCGATCCCGGTGCATTTCGATGACATGGCATCTTTTACAAATTTCAACACCCCCGAAGTATTACAAGCGCAGCGAAATCCCTCATGACTCAAGACCTCACACACTTTGACGCCTCCGGTCAGGCGCACATGGTCGATGTCTCTGCGAAAGCACAAACACATCGACGCGCAGTCGCACAGGGACGCATCACGATGCAATCTGCGACCTTTACTAAGCTGTCGCAGGGCGATGCTAAAAAGGGTGATGTGCTTGGCGTGGCTCGCTTGGCCGGCATTATGGCGGCCAAACAAACGGGCGCTTTGATTCCGCTCTGCCACCCGATACCACTGACACGGGTGACCGTGGACTTTGTGACCGATGTCGCGACTTCCTCCGTTACCTGTACAGCGACCTCCGAAACAGTCGGACGTACCGGCGTCGAGATGGAAGCACTCACCGCTGCCTCAATCGCGTTATTGACGATTTACGACATGCTCAAGGCCATTGACCGCGGCATGGTGATTGACGGTGTCAAGCTACTAGAAAAACATGGTGGTAAATCTGGCTCTTGGGTGGCGGAGGGTCTTTAAATCACCTTGGAATAGCGCGCGGTCGTCTGAGCCTCGCGCAAGTATCGATCGAAAATCATCGCCACGATACGAGCCAGAAAACGCCCTTTAGGCGTGATCCGAATGGATTCGGATGAAACCGTCACAAGTCCATTCTCGGCGAGCGAGTCGAGACGCTCAATTTCCTCAGAAAAATAACTCCAAAAATCGATCCCCCATTGCGACTCAAATGCTGGGATGATGATCTCCGACTGACAGAGCAGATCATGGATCACCGCGCGTCTGATCAGATCATCGGTCGTCATGGTCAAGCCCTTAGCAAGCGGTAAGGTCTGGCGATCGAGGGCCGCGTAATACTCCTCCAGAACACGATGATTTTGCGCATATACATCACCGATACGACTAATCGCCGACACGCCAAGTGCGATCAAATCGCAATCTGCTTGTGTTGAATAACCCTGAAAATTTCGTTGCAAGGTTCCATTGAGTAACGCCCGAGCTAATTCGTCCTCAGGCAATGCGAAATGATCCATTCCGATATATACGTAACCTGCCTTGAGCAAACTCGTCACTGCAAGCTTGAGCATCGCCAACTTTTCAGCTGGCATTGGCAAGTCCTCTGACTCAATTCGGCGCTGCGGCATAAAGCGCTCTGGTAAATGCGCATAGCTATACAGGGCAATACGATCCGGACGCCAGATCAAGACCGTCGCAAGCGTTGCGCGCATGGTTTCAACGGACTGTTTGGGCAAGCCATAAATGAGATCGATATTAATAGAGCGATAGCCAAGCGCTCGTCCCTCTGCCATGACGTCCTCAGTGATGGCGGCAGGCTGAATTCGATTGACCGCCTTTTGTACAGCGGGGTCAAGATCTTGCACGCCAATGCTCATGCGGTTAAAGCCATGATGCGCCAGAAGTGCAAGCGTTCCTTCGTTCAAACGACGAGGATCCATCTCAACAGAGCATTCCGCATCCGCTGTAAATTCAAAAGACCCTTTAAGCAGCCCCATTAAGCGCTCAAGCTGCTCGTTCGTAAGAAAGGTCGGTGTCCCACCGCCTAGGTGCACTTGGCTGACGCGCGGACTCTTGGGAAACTGTTTGCGGACTAGCCAGATCTCTCGGGATAAGTATTCGAGATACGTATCAGCACGTGTGCGGTCTTTGGTGGCGATTTTGTTACAGGCGCAGTAGTAGCACACCGTATCGCAAAAGGGCAAATGCACATAAAGCGAGAGGTCGGCATCGGGTCGCTCCAACTGTCTGGCCTGCAAAGCCTCTAGGCAGGCTTGAGTGATATTGCCCTCTGCGAAGCGATCCGCAGTGGGGTAGGAGGTATAGCGCGGCCCGCTGCGGTCGTGCTGCAAGATTAAAACAGGATCAAAATCCACATTGGCTAGGCTGGTGTTTGACATGGGTATCCATGCAACAAGTAGTCAATTAAATCTTTGACGGGTCGAATTGAGTTACCAAACGGCAGCCTTCCCGCCCCGCGAAAAAACAATCCTTTTTGCACATCACCTTTGAGTGCGGCCGCAAGTTTCAAATCAATGCAAAATTGTCCTGCCTTGCTATTGCCATCACGTAAGCCGCAATGCGTCAGGCAATCCATGCGCTGCGAACAACGTCTGGGGTCTGCCTTTGCGCTCGCTTGCATTTTTGGTTCCTGACGCTGGTATTGACGCAACCAATGTGTCGATACTGCCCGCATCGGTAGGCCTGCGACACTCATGAGCTCCACCATTTTTGAGGGGATGGCATCAAGCAATACACGCTTGAAATCGATATGCGCATCGCCTTCCTCACTGACGGCAAAAGCCGTCCCCAGCTGGACGGCATCAGCACCCGCATTGAGCCAATGACGGACTTTTTCATGACTATCGATGCCACCGGCGAGAATCAAGGGAGGCGCATCCCGTCCAAGTCCAAGTTCGAAGAATAAGGCCTGGCATTCGGCGATGACACGCTCGAACTCAAAGCGCTCGGCATGAATGTCTTCGATTTTGACTGCGCCCAAGTGGCCACCTGCATAACCTGGATGCTCAATCACGATCGCATCAGGACAACGACCTTTTTTAAGCCATTTTTTCATCACGATCGCCACGCCACGTGGCTCGGAGAGGATCGGGATGAGTCCGACCTTGGGATAGTCCGCCACCATTTCCGGTAAATCAATCGGCAACCCAGCACCCATCACGATGGCATGCGCGCCGCTTTCACAGGCCTGCCTGACCAATGCGGGATGGTCGCGCACGGCTTTCATGACGTTGACGGCGATGAGCCCCCTCCCCTGAGCGTGAAGCAATGCCGCCTTAATCTCCCGGTCCAAGGCGATCAGATTGACACGGTCAATCAAGTCCCGGTCACGCGATTTCTCAGTCTGTTCAAGCAAGTCGGGGTGATGATGACGCAAATCAATGCTGGCAATCGTCCCGATCGCGTTCTCTCGCGCAACGGCACCCGCCAGTCGATGAGCGGAAACGCCCACACCCATCCCGCCTTGAACGATGGGTGATAGAGCGCGATCAAGAATATCGAGGGTCTTAAACCACTGATCCGTGGAGGGCAACCCGTTTGAGAAAACGGATAAAGCTGAAGCTAATGTCGTTGTCATGAGGATTTTCCTTGCATGACGGCTACGTTAGCCTGACGAGACGCTCGCTAGGGAGATGTCAGTGAGCAATGTTTGATCTAGGACAAAGCTTGGTGAGTGATGGCCTGTGGGCAGCACCCATTTCAACGCTCTGGGGCTCGTCATTCAAGCTTGGCGCAGTTCATTTAAAGTAGCTTTCAATAAAGTGCTTGCCTAAAAAACCTAATAGCGCAAGCAAGGCACCGTAATGCGCAGTCATGAGCCAGAAAGTTTTCCGATCGATCTCTGAGCGTAACTCGGTCCGCACATCTGAGATGTCCTGACGCAGGGCGGCTTGTCCCTGGATCATGTCGACCCTCAGATCAGAAACTGCCTGACTGAGCTTGGCCATGCTGTGATCAAGACGCTCAATACTGCGGTCAAGCCGCTCAATCAACTTACTGTTTTGCTCAACAATTAATTCAAGTGTGTACACGCGTTTTTCCATCCAAAAATCATAGCTTTGAGTTTGAATGATTTCTATTCGGAATGGTACGAAAACGCTGAATCATTGATTAAAAATTGAAAGCAATTGCAACAATTCACTGACTGAACGAGCAGGTAGTGCCTCGAACCAGAAAGCGTTCGTGCAGTTGTCATGGCGCGACCGCCATCAAGCTTTAGGTAAAAAATCATCCGGTGCGCCGGGCGGAATCGGTGGCGTATCTTTTAGGGTCGCCTGAAAAGCATTAATCATTTTTCGAATGGGTCCCCTCACCCAGCCCTGCGTCGAACTTACGTCGGTTTCTTCTTTTGGATCTTGAACGAGATTAAATAAATAAGGGGTCTCCAAATGGTTAGCCCCTTCATTCGGCTCCTTTTCCCAAACAAAGTGCATTTTCCAGTCTCGCCACTTTGCCGCCCGCATTTCATTCTTGATGAAATACACAAATCCCTCTCGAGCTGAATTCGGCGTTTCACCCTTTAGGAATGACGCTTGATTGACACCATCGATGGGTCGATCCTGGGGTACTTCTACCCCTGCAACCGCAGCCAAGGTTGAGTAAATATCGACCACATGAAAGATTTCGTTAGAGACTACACCGGCAGGGATGTTGCCTGGCCAACGCGCAATAAACGGAACCCTTAAGGAGCCCTCCATCGAGGTGTGATAAGTCCCTGTCCACATTCCCGCGCTTCCTCGCCAAGGGCGACGATATTCAGGACCGTTATCACTCGCAAAAATAAACAAAGTATTGTCCTGCGTCCCTGTCGCATGAACGGCATCAATGATTTGACCCACTCGCGCATCTAACTCAATCATCGAATCCGCAAAATCGCCCTTCTTCGTCTGACCTTCAAAGTCTCGATGCGGCAACGTTGGGAAATGCAATTGTGTGAGAGGGACATATAAAAAATAGGGCTCATCTGCAGCGACTTTTCTGCGGATGAACTCACAACTTTTTTCAGTGAGTACGCCATCAATACGTCGGCGCATCTCTAAGTCGTAAATTTCTTTCTTTTCAGCCGGACGTCCCTTGAACCCTTCCATCACATAAGGGACATCAACAACCTCAGGATCAAAGCCGACCTGCTCCGTGAACATACTTTCATTTGTTGTTCTTGGAATGCCGTACCATTCGTCAAACCCTTTGTCCTTGGGGTATCGGCCTTCTTTGTCACCTAGATGCCATTTTCCAAACATGCCTGTGGCATAACCAGCCTTGGACAATAATTCAGCGATCGTGACCTCCCAAGGAATCAGCCCCTGCGGCAACCCAGCAGGAACGGATTGCAAGGCGCCAGTTCGAATAGGATGGCGTCCCGTCATCAACGCGGAACGTGTCGGCACGCAGTCACTCTCAACATTAAAGTTAAGCAACTGAATGCCTTCCTTCGCTAACGCATCAATTCGAGGCGTGGGGGCCCCGCGTATCGCGCCCCCGCCATAGCAGCCAAGCTCCCCCCAGCCAAGATTATCTGCAAGGATTAAAACAATATTGGTTTTCTTCATCATGTGCCTGGTTTGCGAAACTGTTTGACGTTATTGAATTTGAATATTGAGTGTTGGTACGACCTGCTGCCAGGTGTCCACTGTTTTTTTCAAAAACGCATCAAACTGCTGATAGCCTAATGGTTTGGGCGTAATACCTGCTGCGATCATCTTTTCACTGATGGATTTTTCTGCAAGCACTTTGAGCAAGGCATCCGAGAGTTTTTGGATGATCGGCTGTGGGGTCGCTGCCGGTGCCACTAAACCGGCCCATTGTGCAAGCGCGATTTGCGGATAACCTAGCTCAGTCAAGGTCGGTACATCTGGAAGCGCCGTTGAGCGCTGAGGCGTTGTCACCGCCAGAATACGTACATTTCCTGCCTGTTGCTGCTTGAGCATTGGCGCAAGTCCCAAGACCGCCAAAGGGATCTGTCCGCTCACAACATCGTTTGCGGCTTGTCCGCCGCCTTTGTAGGGCACATGCACAAGCTTGATGCCTGCCAAGCTTGCCACCCACTCACCGACGATGTTTTGAGATGAGCCGATGCCTGATGAGCCGTAGCCCAGACTCCCAGGCTTTGCTTTGGCCGCATCAATCACTTGTTGAAAAGTGCTGAAGGAGGTCTTGGAAGACGTCGCAATACTGATTGGCTGCTCACCAATCATCACAACACCCTGTAAACCGCTTTTAAATTTCCAAGGAAGATTCGGGCGCAGGACATCGAGCAGCGCAGCTGAATCAGAAGCCAGAGCGATTGTGTAACCGTCGGGTGGTGCCTGCACCGTAGCCTGCATGCCGATCGCACCCGAGGCACCAGGTCGATTGTCAATCACGACGGTTTGTCCAAGGATTTTTGATAATTCAGCACCTACCAGCCGGGCCAAGGTATCGTTTGTGCCGCCCGCAGCTTGAGGCACGATGATTTTGATCGGCTGGTCGTTGGGCCAGGCTGACTGAGCCGCCGGAGCCAACAGTGTGAAAAAAGCGCTGATAAATACGCTTAAGGCGAATGGGACTGTTTTGATCACGGTGGTTCCTTATCACTAAATGGTGACTGCAGTATAGGAGCGACCGTAAGAACTAAATATTCAATTATTTATATCTCGTGATAATCTTTAATTATCACAAATTCAATGAAGATTGAGTCAAAAATATGCATGCTGAACTGTCGCTTTCACACATCAAGTTCAGACATTTGATTCTGATGCAACATCTTGTTGAGTTTGGCAGCTTGCATAAAGTCGCTAAGCACTTGAGTATTAGTCAGCCAGCTGCGAGCGCCATGCTCAGAGAGTTTGAAAAACAACTTGGATTGACTCTTTTTCTGCGCACCACACAAGGCGTCGTTCCGACCGAGGCAGCCACCCTGTTGGCCAATCGTGCGCAGACCATACTGAATGAGTTTGACGCGCTCGTACATGAGGTCAAACAATTAAACAAAAACCTTGCTCCGCTGCTCAGGGTCGGTGTCGTCCCGCAAGCGCTGTTTGCCTACCTGCCGCACGCGATTGAGCTTTTTCGAGAAGCCAACGGAGGTGCCGTCTCTATCCAAGAAGGCACAGCTAAACACCTATTGCTTCAGCTCTTTGAAGGCAAACTGGATTGCGTCATCGGGCGATTGTCGGGTGCTTCTATGCCATCCATGCACAATACGGACGAATTAATTTTTTTCCCTCTTTATTCAGAAAACATCTGCATTGTTGAGGGAACGAAAGAAGCGAAAAAAAGAAAAAACACGTTTGAAGACTTAGCGAAACGTGACTGGGTTCTTCCAAGAGCAGATTCCAGCCTGCGTCAACAGCTGACAGACTCTTTTCTCAGGCGGGGCTTGATGTTGCCTGATCCTGTCATCGAAACGACGAATTACTTTCAAAGTCTGACCATGCTCTCTGGTTCAAATTTGTGCAGCGTGATCCCACAGAGCGCCGCAGACATGCACGTCAAACTGGGTAACGTCAGAATCATCGCGATCCCTAGTGATCTCAAGCCTATGCCTGTGAGCTTTATCCTCAGGGCCTCAGCCAAAGACAATACTCAAGTGATCAAATTCCGTAAAATTTTTATGGAACTCGCGGCAGGCATCGGACAGACGCCGTAAACGAAT
>JBIKOQ010000162.1:0-4784 GCA_044357955.1 Burkholderiaceae bacterium
TCAAGCTGAAGTTGCGCGACGCAGAACGTTCGCCATTATTTCCCACCCTGACGCCGGTAAAACGACACTTACCGAAAAGCTATTGCTTTTCGCGGGTGCGATTCAAATCGCCGGTAGCGTCAAGGCCCGCAAGGCTTCGCGCCATGCATCCTCGGACTGGATGGAAATCGAAAAACAACGTGGTATTTCTGTTGCCTCCTCCGTGATGCAAATGGAATACCGCGATTGCGTCATTAATTTGCTCGACACCCCGGGACACCAGGACTTCTCCGAAGACACCTATCGGGTGCTCACCGCTGTCGACGCCGCGCTGATGGTGATCGATGCCGCAAACGGTGTCGAACCACAAACGATACGTTTGCTACAGGTCTGTCGAGCACGCAATACCCCTATCATCACCTTTATCAACAAGATGGATCGAGAGGTTCGCGATCCGCTTGAGCTGTTGTCCGAGATCGAACAGCACATCGGCATGGATGCCGTCCCCTTCTCTTGGCCTGTTGGTATGGGCAAAGCCTTCGGCGGCGTATTCGATATTCAGCGCGACCGGATGCGACTTTTCCGGCCCGGCCAAGAGCGTCGCAATGACAGCGCCGATGACTTTATTGACGGACTCAACAATCCTGAAATTGCCAAGCGCTTTGGCTCCGCGTTTGAGCAGGCTAAAAGCGAAATCGAGCTCATCCAAGCCGCCGCACCTGCTTTTGATCATGGCGCTTTTTTAGCGGGCAAACAAACCCCCGTCTTTTTCGGCTCCGCCATCAATAATTTTGGCGTTCAAGAAGTCTTGGATGCCTTAGTTGATCAGGCCCCCCCTCCCGGCTCACGTCAAGCACTTGAGCGTGTTGTACACCCCGAAGAGCCCAAATTCACAGGTGTCGTGTTCAAAGTTCAAGCAAACATGGATCCCGCGCATCGCGACCGTGTTGCTTTTGTTCGCGTGAGTTCGGGTAAATTTGAGCGCGGTATGCGCCTTAAAGTCTCCCGAAATGGCAAAGAGATCCGTCCCAATAACGTAGTTTCTTTTCTGTCACAGCGCCGCGAACTTGTCGATGAAGCCTATGCAGGTGATGTCATTGGTATCCCCAACCACGGGATTCTCCACTTAGGTGACGTCTTGACTGAAGGCGAGGCTTTACATTTCACAGGTCTACCGTTTTTTGCTCCAGAACTTTTCCAGGCCGTAGAAACTAAAGACCCTCTTCGCATCAAACAACTGCGGACTGGACTGCTGCAGCTTGGCGAAGAAGGTGCTATTCAGGTCTTTAAACCTATTGCCGCAGGTGGGGCGATGCTACTTGGTGCAGTCGGTCAACTCCAATTCGAGGTCGTGGCTCACCGACTCCAGGCCGAATATGGTGCCGAGGCTCGTCTGATGCCCTCTCGTTACAACATGGCTCGCTGGATTACCGCCGAGGACCCCAAAGAACTTCGCAAATTCATCGATGCGAACGCCTCCCATATCGCCTATGATGTAGTCGAAGCACCGGCGTTCCTTGTCTCGTCGACGGCGCAACTTCGGGTAGCCGAAGAGCGCCATCCAGCGATTCGTTTTCATGCAATGCGTGAGCACGGTGGCCAAGTGTTCTCTGACAAAGTCTGACTCCACGCAACCCATAGATCCTTATGTCCTGGCGCGCTATCATCTTCTTCCTGTTGCTTGCTCTTGTCGCCTCTTGGCAAGGCGGTCGACAACTTGGCCTATGGCTCGTCGAACAGGCGCCTGATTCGATCGCTTCGTCTACCACCGGGACACAGACTCGAGGTCAAGTCCTCGATGCTGAAGGCAAGCCCGTAGCGCCCCAACCTCCTCAGCCTCGGATAGACGGCACGCTCGGTGTACCTCGAGAAATGGCGCCCGTCGAATGGACAATCGAAGCCGTGATTGCCTCGCGTGAAGATGCAAACTCTTACAAAAAAGAGGGCGATGAAGACGAAGACGAGGGTGACGAATCAGAAAAAGACAATGATGAGCGCCGCGATCGCGACCGAGATCCCGACGGTGTTCGTACTGTCGATGTCCGTGCGCCCACCTCAGGCGCGTCTTCGACTCGCCCTGTGACAACACCTGCACCACCTAATAACTGGCGAGATGCCCTTAAAAAAGAACTTACACAATGCAATAGTGTGGGATTTTTCAGGCGTCCTGGTTGCATCGACGCGGCACAAACAAAATACTGTGGGCCCAACAAAGCCTGGGGCAAGGTCGCGGAGTGCCCGGATCGGGGCACGACCAACATGACGGGCGGCTAGCCTAGCCCGCCCCCGCCTGGGATTTACGCAGTGGCGCCGTCGGTATTCTCATCTGTTCGCGATATTTTGCTACCGTTCGCCGTGCAATCGTAATGCCATCCTTATCCAATAAGGTCGCCAGCTGGCTATCAGATAAGGGCCGCGTTCGGTCTTCTTGTCGGATCAGCGCCTGAATCCGCGTCTGAACGGCCGTCGAAGACGTCGCCTCCCCACCCTCGGTGAACAACCCCGTGCTGAAAAATCGCTTTAACTCCAACGTTCCGAAGGGCGTCACCATATATTTTTGCGTTGTCGCGCGCGAGATAGTTGATTCATGCATGCCAAGTTCTAGCGCCACATCCTTGAGCGTGAGAGGCCTAACCGCCTCCCAGCCTTTAGTAAAAAAACCTTGTTGATGCGCCACGATAACTTGAGAGACTCGCAAAATTGTCTCAAACCGTTGCGCAACATTACGTATCATCCAGCGCGCTTCTTGTAACTGCCCATGCAAAGCACTATTTGCTCCGCCACGCGGACTCCCCAGCGCCTCGGCATACAAGGCGTTCACGCGCAATTTTGGCATCACAGCGTCGTTGAGCTGAACCTCCCAGCCCTTACGTGTTTTACGAACAATCACATCCGGCACTGCAAAGTCAGCAGCAGGCTTATTCCATGGACTCCCGGGACGTGGATTCAGTCGCACGATCAACGCGTGTGCGCGTCGCAATTGATCCGCCTCGCAATGCATCGCTTCCCTAAGTTTGGTCATATTGCCCGTTGCCAAAATATGGAGGTGGTGCTGACACAGACGACGCGCCAGCGCCAAAAGCTCCGTATCCAAAACCTCTGGCAAGCGCTCAGGGTCGGCAAATTGCAATTGCAAATCCAGGCATTCGGCCAAGTCTCTCGCACCGATGCCGGGCGGGTCAAAAGACTGCAAAAATTTGAGCGCCATTCGAAAATCATCCACCTCCAAGCCCAACTCTGGATTCATCCACGCGACAATCTCCTCAAGCGGAGAGGCTAGAAAACCATCATCATTGAGCTCTTCAATGAGCAAACCTACGATCGCTGCATCCCTCTCACTCAATCGTGTTGTCCCTAACTGGCCGAGCAAATACTCCCGTAAGTTACTCTCACGGGCGGCCTCCGGGCGCTCAGTCAACTCGTCATCCCTCGAATGACGCGCCTCCGTTGAAAACTCGAGACGGTCCCGCACCAGAGGAGCATCCTCCTCTGAAACAGAACCTGTTTGTGTCTCAAAATCCCCTTGAAGCTCCCCAGGAGGCGGCTCAGCGCCTTCGAAAACCTCGCCTACCCCTACAGTAGAGCCCAAGGCTCCTGGGTCCTGCAAGCCCTCTCCTTCCTGTTCCAGCAAGGGGTTTTCCGCAAGCGCCTTCGCCACCTCAGCCTCTAGGTCGAGGGTCGACAGCTGCAAGAGTCGGATGGACTGTTGCAGTGCCGGGGTCAGTGTCAGGCTCTGACCAAGACGAAGTTCGAGAAAATTACGAGTCATAGGTACAATATTTTGCATGATGAACACACCAAACACCGCAAATATCCGAAAAGATGTCTATCTTCTGGGCAATACGTTGTTGCGCCTGGGACTTCCACGGCTGATTATTCGCCTGGTTGTGACGCTTAGTGTGCTGACCCTACTCCTTTATTTCGTTCAAGGCATTCTTGCACGGGGCAAGGGTTGGCTTGAATTTGGCCTTCGTATTTCTGGGCTCAACGAAATACTTGGCAAAACCGTGATCGATTTTGTCATGCTATACCAACACTTCTTTTGGTGGCTCATTGCGGCATTGTTGGCGCTCTTTGTCATCAGTGCACTGATGAGCTGGTTGCGCGGCAGCGTCAAACGCGGTCGTGCGGCCTTGGTTCCTTTGAGCGAGGTCCGCAAGCTCTGCGCGGGCCTCAGTCCCGAAGCCCTCGATGTGCTCGATTGGGTCTGGCGCGACAAGTCCACACCCATTACCGTGGGTAACCTCCAAACTTCTCTTACCCAACTCCGAACAGGACGGCCCCGCAAACTCGACTTGGCGCGTGCGCAAAAGCTTGAGCTAGAGCTAGCACTTACCCCAAAAGAGTCCCCAACGCCTCCTCCTTCTGAGACAACACCCCTGGATCGCAGTGGTCACCGCGAGCCAACTTTACTCGCCTGACCCGAAGCGAGCTGTTGCTTAAAAGTGGATATACACGCCCTCCAAGACGCTTAAGGCTTGCATTTAACTTGTATTTATGTTCATCTTACGGATATGCATGCATACATTTCAGGCTTTGCCTGTCCTCGTTTAAGCGAAATCGCCTCACAGGGCGATGGCTTGATCGTGCACGCACTCCCACACAGCCTACTGCCGCTACTACTAGCGATCGGTTGCCGGACCTAGCGTCCCGTGGCAGTCCGGCAGCCCTTGGCCACTCGCATTACCCCAACAAACTCCCTGTACTAAGTCCGGCACAAACGGACGCTGATCAAAAGCCAGCAACAGATTATTGTGATGCTCCCTACAAATAGCATCAGTAAAACAGACTTAAGGTTAAACATG
>JBIKOQ010000163.1:0-4774 GCA_044357955.1 Burkholderiaceae bacterium
AAATGGCCGAGTATGGTGCCGGCGAGATTTTATTAACCAGTATGGATCGCGATGGCACCAAGTCAGGCTTTGATCTCGACTTGACGCGCCAAGTGTCGGATGCTGTTTCTGTGCCAGTGATTGCTTCAGGTGGCGTAGGTAATCTGCAACATCTTGCGGATGGTGTCACGCTAGGGGGAGCCAGTGCGGTGCTCGCCGCGAGTATTTTCCATTACGGTCAATACACTGTCGGTCAAGCCAAAGCATTCATGGCGCGTCAGGGCATCCCGGTTAGGATTTGCTGACATGACGACACCACAGCGACCGGCCTGGCTTGAAGAGGTACGTTTTGACGCCCAAGGTCTCATCCCCGCGATTTCACAAGACGCGCAAACCGGCCAAATTTTAATGGTCGCTTGGATGAACGCGGAATCGCTGGCCGAGACCGTGGCCACAGGGCGCGCTGTTTTTTGGTCGCGCTCTCGAAGTCGTCTGTGGCGCAAAGGCGAAGAGTCAGGACACACGCAGCGCCTGCTCGAGCTGCGTTTGGATTGCGATGGCGATGTTTTGCTCCTCAAGGTTGAACAGCTTGGTGCGATCGCATGTCATACGGGACGCGCGAGTTGCTTTTACCGACGACTAGACAAGAGTTCCGACCAAGAAACAAACCCAGGCTCACAATGGGTGATTGTTGATCCCGTCCTCAAAGACCCGGAGCTCATCTACAAATGAATCAAGAACACACCACGCCAGACGCCTCTGAGTTGGTGCTCGCGCGGATTGCCGATCTGCTGGAAACACGTTTGCCTAGCAGGGGCGGCGATCCGACTGCTTCCTATGTCGCCAAACTGTTTTCCAAAGGACCTGATGCAGCGCTCAAAAAAGTGGGTGAAGAGGCTACCGAACTTGTGATGGCGGCCAAAGACAAACAGCCTGAGCGTATCGTGTCCGAGATGGCGGACCTTTGGTTTCATTGCTTGGTGGTACTCACTGAGAACGGGCTTCGTCCTGAGCAAGTCGTGGCAGAATTAGCGCGTCGCGAAGGTGTTTCTGGCTTACAGGAAAAAGCTTCGCGTTTGAAAAACCCTTAGGATCTTAAGATTTTATGAGTGAACACTGCCTATTTTGCAAAATCGTACGTGGCGAATTACCTTCAAAAATTGTCTACGAAGACGATGATTGCATGGTTTTCCACGACATCCATCCCGCAGCGCCTGTGCATTTATTAATGATTCCCAAGCGACATATTGTCTCAATGCAAGAGATTAATCCCGAAGATGCCGTTTGGTTAGGTAGAATGCTGTCTAAGGTGCCTCAAATCGCACTCGACAACGGTTGCAATCCCGGACCATCTGGCGGATTTCGTCTGATGGCCAACTCCGGCGTAGAGGGTGGTCAAGAGATTTTGCACCTACATTTTCACATTTATGGTGGAAGCCGTCCCTGGAAAGGGCCAGCACCCACCGTAGCCTAATTCGGAGAACCGTCATGGGCGCATTTAGTATCTGGCATTGGTTAATTGTCCTAGTGATCGTGGCACTCGTGTTTGGCACTAAAAAGATTCGCAACATTGGTGCAGATCTTGGTGGCGCAGTCAAAGGTTTCAAAGAAGGCATGAAGGACCCCAATGCCAAAGAAGCCGATGCAACAACGGCAGCTGCCGAAGCTGCCCCCGCTCCCGCTCAGCGTGTCGCTTCTAATGAAACGATCGATGTCCAAGCAAAAGAAAAGACCAGCACACATTGAGCGCTTTGCTTCCCCCCTTGCTTGTCATTTTCCTAGCTGAGCTTACCCCGCCCCACGATCACTATGTTTGATATCAGCTTTACAGAACTACTCGTGATCGGTGTGATTGCATTGGTGGTCATTGGCCCCGAGCGCTTACCTAAAGTTGCTCGCACCATTGGCCACCTTGTTGGTCGTGCCCAGCGCTATGTCAGCGATGTCAAAACCGACATCCAACGCGAGGTCGAGCTCGATGAGTTGCGCAAGCTTAAAGATCAAATGCAAGATGCTGCGCAAAGTGTTCAGTCAAGCTTGCAGAACACCGAGACTGCCATGCGCCAGCCACTTGAGGCCTTTGAGCAATCGACTATGTCCACGCTCAACGAACTGAAGTCTCCCCTCGCCAACTCCGATGCGGGCGCAGGGACGACGTCGCCTCCAGCCTCTCACCCGGTTGCGGCCCTGCCTACGCCTGATGGGTCTGAACTCACGTCTGCGCTAAAGTCATCGGAAACGCCACCGGTTCAGGTCGCAGCCACCCCAGAGTCTTCGCCTGGATCAAAATCTTGAGCACTGAAGAAAAACCCCAAGAAGCTGAGCAAACCGGTGACAGCTTTATGTCTCACCTCGTCGAGTTGCGCTCACGCCTGTTGCGTGCGGTCGGCACGATGCTTGTTGTTTTTATAGCGCTCTTCATTTATCCCGGTGCCTCTGTCATTTATGACTTGCTAGCAGCCCCAATGCTTGCTTCTCTGCCCGAAGGCACACGCATGATTGCCACCGGTGTGATCACACCCTTCATGGTTCCCGTCAAGGTCACGATGATGGCGGCTTTTGTGGTGTCTCTTCCTGTGGTGCTTTATCAGGTGTGGGCCTTTGTTGCGCCCGGACTTTACCGACATGAACAACGCTTGGCTTTGCCTTTGATTGTTTCAAGTTCGCTGCTATTTTTAGCGGGCATGGCCTTTTGTTATTTCGTCGTCTTCAAAACGGTATTCAGTTTTATCGCAACTTTTGCGCCACAGTCCATTACGCCCGCTCCTGATATCGAAGCCTACCTCGGCTTTGTTATGACCATGTTCTTGGCCTTTGGCATCACGTTTGAGGTGCCTGTTGCCGTGATTCTTTTAGTTCGCATGAGCATTGTCACGATTAAACAACTTCAACAGGCGCGTGGTTATGTTGTGGTTGGTGCATTTATCATCGCTGCCGTCGTCACGCCACCCGATGTCGTCAGTCAATTTTTACTCGCCGTACCGCTCTGTGTACTCTATGAAATCGGCATCTTGTTGGCGCGAGGCATCAAAGCACGCCCTGCGGATCCAAAAACAGATCCCTCCGATTCCACAAGTTGAAAATGTGAGTTCGCCCGATTTTCTGCTAAAAAGTGCTTTATAGTCTGAAAAGCGTATATATCTTGCTCTGATGACTCAATCACTCCTCCCCGATGTGGGATCAAACGGGGGGCATCTTCCAATAAATTAGTTGTGATTGTCTGCGGAAAGGTATATCTTTTGGCGCATTAGAATTTAACTTTTTGGTGATTGTTTCAGGCTTCGCCTCTTGTGCATTCGCCGTTTTATTCTTATATTCAACTTGCAAGAACTCCAAAGGGTCCATTGTGCTCGCTCACCGTCTCAAACAAGCCCGCCTTCGTGCCGGTCTGTCTCAAGAAAAACTTGGCAAACTTGCCGGGATTGACCCCATGTCTGCAAGCGCCCGGATGAATCAATATGAGCGGGGCAAACACTCCCCAGACTACGATCTCATGTGCCGCGTGGCCGAAATCCTAAAAATGCCCGTCAGCTGGTTTTATACCGAAGACGAGGACCTTGCGCGTCTTCAGGAAATTTTTTACCACCTGAGTCCTCTCGTTCGCCGTCCACTCCTGACGCAAGCGGAAAGCCTATTTGTTGCCCACCCCCATGGTACGAACGAAGAACAGACTGGCGCGGCAGAAAGCTCTCCACCCTCTAATTGAAAACCATTCCGACCCATGACCTGTGTGCATGGCTTGACACCACGCTTGACTCAGCTTCTTTCAATGATTACTGCCCCAACGGCTTACAGGTTGAAGGCAAATCATCCGTCTCGCATCTTATTACGGGCGTGACAGCGAGTCAGGGACTCCTCGACGTCGCCAGCGCGCGCGGCGCCGACGCGGTTCTTGTTCATCACGGATGGTTTTGGAAAGGAGAGGACCCCAGGGTCCGCGGCATACGCAAAAAAAGACTTGCCACGTTACTAGCAAAAGACATCAATCTTATTGCCTACCATTTGCCCTTGGACGCGCACCCGCAACTCGGGAACAATGCACAACTCGCCCGCGTCCTCGGGCTGACACCTGACCCACAGACCACCGGCCCCAACGGACTCATCTGGCTGGGTGAAATGCCCGGGAACGTCACACTCGGCGAGGTTGCCGCAAAAGTTGAATTGGCGCTCGGACGTTCACCTCAAGTGATCGGCGACGGCAGTATGCCAGCTAGACGCTTAGCCTGGTGCACGGGCGCCGCTCAAAGCATGCTGGAACATGCCATTGACGCAGGTGCCCAAGTGTTCATCACCGGTGAGATTTCCGAACAAACTGTCCATCTCGCTCGAGAGTCAGCTGTTGGCTTTATCTGTGCAGGGCATCATGCCACCGAGCGCTATGGCGTCCAGGCGCTCGGTTCTGCGATCGAAAAGGAGTTTGGCATCCGGGTGGATTTCGTCGACATTGACAATCCGGTCTGATCCTGCGGACAGACGCCTAAATTTTCGATTTACTTCTTTAAAGAGTCGCGAATTTCGCGCAAAAGCAACACATCTTCAGGAACCGGTGGCGTTACTTTTTCAGCCTCAAGCTCCATCTTGCTACGCGCTTTATTAATCACCTTGACCATCCAAAAGATCACGAAAGCCAGCAAGATAAAGTTAATCACGATAGTGACAAAATTGCCCCACGCGAACACGGTCGCCCCCGCCTTAGTCAAATCAGCATAGGTTTCAGGCCCGACATAGTTGGCCGGGCGAGATAAAACAAAGAATTTATTACTGAAATCCATCGCACCACCGACCATGAAATTGA
>JBIKOQ010000164.1:0-4768 GCA_044357955.1 Burkholderiaceae bacterium
TCAAACGCTCAATCACGGCGGGTGGAGTACCCGCTGGCGCAAACAATCCCACCCAGATGCTAGCGTCCATGTCCTTGACGCCACCTTCTTGCATCGTCATCGTATCGGGTGCCTGCGAAGCGCGCTTGGCAGTCGTGACCGCGACCGCGTTGAGCTTGCCACTCTTGACGTGAGGCAACAGCGAAGCCAATGAACCGATGTAGACATCAACCTGACCACCCATCACATCCGTCATGGCCGGCGCAGCCCCTTTGTAAGGCACTTGAAGCAAGTTGATATTGGCGCGTGTTTTAAAGTCCTCACCGACCAAATGGCCAAGCGTACCGGCACCGGCTGTCGCCCAACGCAAACCTTCAGCTGTTTTACCTTTGGCGATCATATCCATGGGCGTTTTGATCGAGGAGTTTGCCGCGCTACCGATCGCAGCGGGTGTGACAGAAACCTGAACCACAGGCGCAAAACTCTTGACACTGTCATAGGTCAATGAAGGATAAAGCCAAGGTCCGAGCATCATGTTATCGGTCTGACCCATCACGAGCGTATAACCATCCGCGGGGGCCTTGGAGGCGGCTTCAATCGCAAGGTTACCGCCTGCACCCGGGCGATTTTCGAGCACGACTTGCCAACCCGTCAGCTCAGCGAGCTTGGTGCCGACCATGCGAGAAACGAAATCTGTACCCCCACCAGGAGGAAAAGGAATCAGGATACGAATAGGCTTGTCGGGATAGCTTTGGGCCAAGGCGCTCGCTGGCGCGGCAGCCCATGCCAAGGCGGCAACGAGAGCAAGTTGTGCGACGTATTTGATATTTTTCATTTCGTTTAATTCTCCAAGTTTTTAATATGCGACTTTTAACAAAACCCGCCTCAACACTCCTGCGACGATCTTAGGATTGAGTCGTCACCCTGTCAAGCAACCCTGGCTCTAGACTCATTTTTTGGTCTTGTTTGAATCTGAAGGTTTAAGCAGTTTGCTCCAAGTGGCAATTTCTTTACGCAGAAAAGCCTCAAAATCAGCGGGTGATGAAACAGCCACAACACCATCAATCACGGCCAGACGCTTTGTCACTTCGGGCTCAGCCAAACTGGTACGCAATGCTGCGTTGATCTTATTGACGATTTCTTTGGGCGTCCCGGCTGGTGCCAATACACCCCACCACACAACGGCCTGAAATCCTGGATAGCCCTGTTCCGCAATGGTCTGTGTCTCAGGTGCGGATTTAAGCCGCTCTTGACCGGAGGTCGCGATTAACTTGATTCTCTTACTATCCAAATGAGGCTTGAGTTGCGACATTCCAGTAAACAACATATCGACGTGTCCGCTCGCGACATCCAAGACCCCTTGACCCGCGCCCTTGTAGGGAATCTTGGTGATTTGCGTACCTGTCGCAGCCATAAAAAGTTCAGCCGCCAGATCAGTGGCCGATCCCTCGCCCGAGGTCGCGGTAGTCACCTTGCCTGGATTTTTTTTCGCATACGCCACGAGCTCAGCGATATTGTTGATGGGTAAACCACTACTGACAGCGAGACCCATCGCATACGTAATGACCTGTCCAACTGGTGCGAAAGCATCTGGAGTTTTGTAGGGGAGATTAGGCAGCAGGGTTGGATTTGTAGAAATTGTCGGACTGATCAACAACAGCGTATAGCCATCGGGTGCAGCCTTGGTGACAAGTTCTGTCCCAACCACGGTATTGCCACCACCACGATTTTCAACGATAACCGGTTGCTTGAGAGTCTCAGAAAACTTGTCTGACCATGCTCGGGCAATAAAATCACCACCACCGCCCGCAACAAAAGGCACCACGATACGGATGGGGCGCTCAGGATAACTATCAGCGGGACTGGCGTTGGCCACACTCCCCGCAAGCAAGACCCCACAAACAAGAGCCGAGACCTTTTTAAACATACCTATCTCCTAATATTTGTTCTGATTGATATCGTCTAGACGATCTGTAATAAGCTTACGCAACTGCTGACCTGAACACAACAAAGCATTCGCATCAATATGAAAACACCTCTCGCTGTACTGAACACCTACCGCACACACGATGGCAGCTTGCACGATGCGTTTGCCAGCCGCCTAGAGGTCAATGGCGAAACCCCTTTCATCATTCAACAAGGCCGAATACTGACGTGGTCTGTATTTGGCCAAGACTATAAAAAACTGGTCCAGGTGCTTCATCAAAGAGGAGTCCGTCACGGCATGCGTGTCGCGATCATGGGGCGCAATGATGCCGCACATGTTCTGACTCTTTTCGCACTGGCCTATTTAGGGGCCATTATGGTGCCCGTGAACCCTGACTTTGGCGAACGCGAGACTGGTTATGTATTGAACCACGCCGAAGTCTCAGGTGTCATCGCCGATACAGCAGCGATTCCAATCATCGAAGCCGCCTTTAAAAACGCCGAAGGTGCTGCCTGGATTTTAAAAATTGATGCGCCCGTCGACGCACCAGACTCACTCTACGGTGCACTGGCCACCTCTTGTGCGGCGCAGCAATTGCCTCAGGGAAACGCCAGTGACACTTGCATCATCATTTACACCTCAGGCACGACAGGCTTTCCAAAAGGTGTGATGCATAGCCAGTTCAATTTAGTGACAGCGGGTGAAGCCAATGTCGAACGGCTACATCTACAACCCGATGATCGTATCCTGATCATTTTGCCTTTCTTTCATGTGAATGCTGTTTTTTATTCTTTGAGCGGTGTGTTGGCAAGCGGTAGTTGCATGATTCTGACGCCACGCTTTTCGGCTTCAAACTTCTGGCAGATTGCCGCCGATCACGGTGCCACTGTCGTCAACATCATTGAAGCGATCGGCTCGATCCTGTGCGCACGTGATCGCAGCGAATACCGCGCCGATCACAAGCTGCGCGTTGCTTATGGCGTGCGCAAAGGCGCAGCGTCCATTTTTCGACAAGAGTTCGGCATTCATAAACTCTTTTCAGGTTTTGGCATGACGGAAATCCCCGGGGTCACCTGCAACCCTTGGGAAGGTCCTGATAAACCGGGCAGCATGGGCTTACCAGGCAAACACCCAGACCCTAACCGCACTTGGGCCAACTGCCGAGTCGTTGACGACGAGGGCAACGATGTCGTAGCAGGCGAAGCTGGTGAGCTTTGGGTCAAAACACCCATTGTGATGCAAGGCTATTTTCGCGATCCAGAACAAACCCAACAAGCCTTTCACGAAGCTTGGCTCAAAACGGGAGATTTGGTGAAATTCGATGAAGACGGCTACTTCTATCACCTCTCTCGCAAAAAAGACATCATTCGCCGGCGTGGCGAAAATATCGCCGCGGCCGAATTAGAAATGGTGATTGGAGAGCTTCCCGGTATCTATCAGGTCGCCGCAATCGCTGTCCCCTCCGAACTCGGAGAGGATGACATCTTGATCGCTGCGGTTAAAAAACCGGGCGTCACACTATCAGAGCAAGACGTCGTTGACTGGTGTCGCGAGAGACTGACCGCAGTCAAAGTGCCCCGCTTTGTGAGCTTTTTAGATGCATTGCCCTTGACGCCAACGCATAAAATCCTCAAATCAGCACTGAGAGCCGACACACAGGTGCGTGCCAGAGCCATTGATTTTCAAGCGTAAGCGTTCAACTTATTGTCTAATCAAACCAATGCTCATTTAACCCTTTTATATCCACTCAATCCTTTTATCCACACCACATCATGTCTAAAAAAATCAACACCGCCATCGCGGGCAGCCTACCTAAACCCGCGTGGCTCGCCGAACCTGAAAAGCTATGGGCGCCTTGGCAGTTGCAAGGCGAAGCACTCGCTCAAGCGAAAGTCGACGCGATGCGCTTGTCGGTTGATGATCAATTGCGTGCTGGTATCACAGTGATTGGCGATGGTGAACAAACTAGACAACACTTTGTGACGACATTTATCGATAGCTTAAAAGGCGTCGATTTTGTCAACCGCAAAACTGTGCGCATTCGTAACCGTTATGACGCGGCCGTTCCAGTCGTGGTGGATCGCGTCAGTCGCGGTGGTCCCGTCTTTGTCGAGGACGCCAAGCGCCTTCGGATGCTAACCAAGGGTCCGATCAAATTCACACTTCCTGGTCCTATGACCATGATTGACACGCTTTATGATGACTACTACCACAGCCGCGAAAAACTGGCGTGGACGTTTGCCGAGATTTTGAATGAAGAGGCCAAAGAATTAGCCGCTGTCGGCGTCGATATTGTGCAATTCGACGAACCTGCTTTCAACGTGTACTTTGACGAAGTTCGCGACTGGGGTGTCAAAACTCTCGAACGCGCTGCGCAAGGCTTAAGCTGCAAGAGCGCGGTTCACATTTGCTATGGCTACGGCATCGAAGCCAATATCAAATGGAAAGAAAGCTTGGGCGATGAGTGGCGCCAGTACGAAAAGGTTTTTCCTCTACTGGCGCAGAGCACGATCGATCAGGTCAGCTTAGAGTGCCAAAATTCTCGCGTGCCGATGGATTTGATCGAATTGTTGCGTGGCAAGGATGTGTTGGTCGGCGCGATCGATGTGGCCACCAACAAGGTCGAGACGCCCGAGCAAGTTGCCGATGTGTTGCGTCGCGCGATGAAGTTCGTCAAGCCTGAGCATTTATATGGCTGCACCAACTGCGGAATGGTGCCTCTCTCTCGTGCAGTGGCCAATGCTAAGCTGCAAGCGCTTGTGGCGGGGGCTGAGATTGTTTCTAAAGAGTTAGGTTGAGCTGTATTGCTTTGAGCTGAGGCTTTATAGCATTGAGGTGAGGTGACGAAAGGGGTGTTTGATT
>JBIKOQ010000165.1:0-4765 GCA_044357955.1 Burkholderiaceae bacterium
CGACGATGCCGTCAGCATCGCACAAAGAATGCAAATCACCGGCCGCGTCAGCATAGGGTTAACACCCGCAACGATCTCAGCACTTGCCATGCCCTTTTTTGAGGAAATGAAATCCAGATACCCAGAGGTAGAGATACACATCGTAGAGTCGTTCTCTGGCTATCTCTCTAATATGCTCAACCTGAGACAACTCGATCTCGCCGTCTTATTCGAAATCGAGTCCGCCCACTCTTGGGAAATCACACCACTACTTTCCGAAGGACTTTTTGCACTCTACTCACCATACTTTGAAATCACGACACCACCAGACGGTTTGAGCTTGCAACAAGTCGTTGACCTTCCCTTGATTTTGCCAAGCAGACGGCATGGATTTAGACGCGTATTAGAGACGCGCTTCGCGCAAATTGGTCTGACACCCTCAGCGATCACTGAAGTCGACTCTCTGTCGTTCCTCCTCGAACTTGTTCGCTCTGGGCATGGTGTTTCCGTCCAACAAAGTGCAGTCACTGCGCGTGCGCTCTCTATGGGATTGAACGTGACCCGGCTAATTGATCCACAAGCCCACCTCCAAAACTTCCTCGTGACATTACCCGAAAAGGAAATGTCGCCAACCGCGAGTGTGGCTAAAACGGTGCTCATTGATGTCGTTAAAAAACTGGTGCGCGAAGGAAAGTGGAACGCCACGGTGTTAACTAAAAGTTAAGGCGCAGTTGGTTTTTACTCTGGCGAATATGGACGGTGGGCTCTACGCTCAGTAAAGAAATACTTTTTCTGTAGCATTAATTATGGTCTCACAACCAAAGCGAGCATCTCCATGAAGCAGGACGAGGATTATTTTTTAGTTGAGTCCAACAAGCTTGATCAAGGCTTTCATTCAAGAGTTAGTGAAAAAAACCTTGAAATGGATCCTCCGACACAAGCATTGTTAACGCTAGCGATGGTTTCAGCCAACTTGCAATTAGATTTTGTCGCAAAGCATGTTGTGAATTGTGTAGAGGCCGGCTTGGGTCGTACAGACATCGCAGAGATGCTGGTGCAACTCTATTGCTACAGCGGTGTATATCCATCTCTGGCTTCATTCAAAATTGCTGCGCAAACGTTCAAAGAGCTCGAAGCCGCCGGCAAACTCAACGATACACAAAAGAATATTGACAACTTTCAACCCGCCGCCACAACCTGTAGCGAGCGCATTGATGATGGACTAGAAATACGACGACGCCTGTTCGGCGCAGAGTCTATCGATATCGCTTTAGAAAAATGTGATGCCTTTGAAAACATTTTTAATGAGCTGACGCACGAGTTCTGTTTTGGCAACGTTTGGGCCCGACCATATTTTTCAGCACCATTGCGCAGCCAGATTTGCCTGGCAATCGCCTCGGCTACCGCTCAGCATGGAGCGATCGGTCGTCACACCAGAAGCGCACTACTGGGTGGCGTCACTAAAAAACGAATTGCAGAGATTTTCTTTCTCTCAGGAATCTATGGCGGACTCTATAACGCCGAAGCCAGCTTTGTCGTCGCACACAAGATTTATCACGAACTCAAAGCTGAAGGCTGGACTGAATAATCGTAATTTTTTGATCAATTTTTAAGGTAAAAATTAAAATGAACATATTGAAGAACCCAATCAGACGCGCTGTCTTTAAGCTCAGTTATACATGCATGCTTGGCGCCTTCATTGCGGGCGCCTACGCTGCCCCAGCTGCGGCTAATACGAGCGCACAGTCTGCGTATCCTGAACGGCCAATCACTTTGGTTGTCGCCTTTAGTGCGGGCGGTGCCGCTGATGTTGTCATGAGAAAATTTGGTGCCGGTCTAAGCGAAATTCTTGGCGTAGCAGTGGTCGTTGAAAATCGTGCAGGCGCAAATGGAAACATCGGCGCAAACTATGTCGCCAAAGCCAAACCAGACGGCTATACATTATTGGCTGGATTTCCGGGTCTCACGAGTAATCCAAGCATTTATCCAAACATGAGTTACGATCCTCTAAAGGATCTCACGCCAATCAAGATGGTTGCGACTGCTCCTGTCTTACTCGTCACCAATCCCAAATTCGAACCTAAGACCGTGACTGAACTGATCACGTATGCTAAAGCCAAACCAGGCGCCATTCGATATGGCTCAGCAGGAACGGGTTCCTCAGGACATTTGGCCGGTGAGCTTTTCAAACTCACCGCTGCAGTCAATCTAGAACATATCCCCTACAAAGGAGGCGCGAACGCGCTTAACGATCTCATGGGAGGCCAAATCGAAGTCATATTCGACAGCGTTCCTAGCTCGAGACCATTAGTAGAAGGAGGTAAACTTCGCGCGATGGCTATTGCAGGAGATCAGCGCTCCAAGGCTTTGCCGGACGTACCGACTTTTTCTGAAGCAGGACTGCCCTCCTACTATGCCGGAACTTGGTTCGCCGTATTAGCGCCTGCTGGCACACCGAGTCCAATCGTGACGAAATTAAGCAACGCGATCAGTAAACTTTCCTCGGATCAAAAATTTCAAAATCAGCTTGCACAAAGCGGACTCGAAGCAGACAAAACCAGCACGGCTGATTTTGTAAAATTTATGACCGAAGAAACTCAAAAATGGAAACGTGTTGTTGATGTGGCAGGTTTGAAAGAAAAATAATTTACTCCCCTTTCGAGCCTCCTTTCTCATTTAACTCCGCAAACTTCGCCGCCATCGTCGGATTCCCTTTCGTCAGCTTTTTAATCGTCACATCCTGCGCCTTGTCATTGGCAAGGCGCAAATTACGATCCGTGCCAAGCAGGGCTTCCTTGGTCTTTTGTAGATGATCGATCGACTTATCAATTTCATCGATCGCCTTTTGAAAGCGCTGCGAGGCCAGATCGTAGTTTCTGGCAAATGCGCTCTTAAACGTCTCGAGTTCGTTTTCAAAATTCGTAATGTCGACGCTCTGTGCTTTGACAAGTGCGAGCTCGGTTTTGTATTTCATCGAATTCATCGCTGCGTTGCGCAGTAGCGTGATGATGGGAATAAAAAACTGAGGGCGCACGATATACATTTTGGGAAAGCGATGAAACATATCCACGATGCCCGTGTTGTAAAACTCATTGTCGGGCTCGAGCAGCGACACCATCACCGCATACTCACACCCCTTTTCATTACGATCTTTGTCAAGCTCCTTGAGGAAGTCCTCGTTCTTGCTCTTGCTTGCCGTCAAATCGCTTTCGTTTTTCATTTCAAACATGATGGACACAATCTCAGTGCCCGCCTCATCCGCATCACGAAAAATAAAATCGCCCTTGCTGCCGGACCGAGCATCGTTGTCTTTCTCGAAATACGCTCTTGGAAACGCGGTGGCACGAATGCGGTTGAACTCTGTCTCGCAATGCTGCTCTAGCGTCTCGCCCACCATCTTGGTCGATAAACGCGCCTTCATATCGCGCAGACGCTCGATCGCATCGTCACGATCCTTAAGCTGTGTTTCGTATTTGTCCTTGAGCGACTTTTCTGCGAGCGCTTTCTCAAGCTGCGCACGCTCAAGCCCTCCCTTCAGCGTATCGCGCTCTTTTTCAACACTTGCGAGTGCCTGCGCGATCGCGAGCTGCTGTGCCATCCCACCGGCCTCAAGCTTTGACTTTAGGGTTTGAATCTCCGCATCCTTGGCCGCAGCTGCCTGCTGCGAAGCATTGACGAGCTTGGCCTCGGCGAGTGCTACGGCATTTCGTTTCTCCTGCTCTGCAAGCTCTAGTCGTTCGTGCAACTGTTGCTCAAACTCGCCATCGCGCACTTGCTTGAGGATGTCAGCGTAGCCCGCCTCATCGATTTTGAACGCTTTGCTGCAATGGGGGCAGATGATTTCATGCATGGAAGCCTAGCCTTTGGTTGAAGTCAGCAACTGTCGCTCAAAGGAACGGATATTATTAAGTTGATGACTTCATGAATGATTAAAAAGTGTACAGCACTTATGTTTTATATTAATGTTCATATTCGACATATCGGATCCCTATGAGCCTTTCTACAACATCCTCAGCGTCAATGACGATGACGGAAAAAATTTATGCTGCGCACAGCAAAGAAAAAAACGTACGGTCAGGTGATATTGCGATCATCGTGCCAGACGTCGTACTTTTAAACGATACAAGTGGCACGATCACGACCGCGCAACTCAAACTGATGGGGGTTAAAAAAATTGCGAACCCTGATCAAGTTGTCGTGGTGACCGATCACTTTTACCCACCCAAGGACATCACTAGCGCAAACTCTGTGAGTATGCTGAAAAATCTCTCGCGGGATATGGGCATCCAACATCTCTATGACTCCGGGCGGGGTGGTATCGAACACGCTCTGCTGCCAGAGATCGGTTTAATCGGACCAGGGGGGCTTGTGTTTGGGGCAGACTCACATACATGCACGGCCGGGGCTCTGAATGCCTCAGGTATGGGTTTTGGATCCACAGATCTTGCGGCCCTTTTAGCCGCAGGAGAACTGTGGGTCAAAGTGCCTCCTTCAATCAGGATCGAGCTCAGTGGAAAACCAAAGCCCTATGTGACAGGCAAAGACATCATTCTTTCAATCATCGGACAGATTGGCTGCGATGGCGCGCTCAACACTGCACTTGAATTCGGTGGATCTGGTCTCAGCAATCTCAATATTGATGAACGTTTTGCCATTGCAAATATGGCGGTTGAAGCAGGCGCAGAGACATGCGTGTTTGAGTTTGATGAACAAGTTAAAGACTATATCGAACGCTCGGGCTGGCAACAACATTCACCTGTCTACCCGGATCGTGACGCGCAATATC